>DATEBC010000157.1:0-5498 GCA_035288065.1 Sedimentisphaerales bacterium
TTACCGTCGGCAGGCGCCTCCCTTGCGGGTTGGCAACCCGACTTCGGGTACTCCCGACTCCCATCACTTGACGGGCGGTGTGTACAAGGCTCAGGAACACATTCACCGCGTCGTAGCTGATACGCGATTACTAGCGATTCCGCTGTTCTGCCGGGCACTTTTACTGTTTATGTCTGTCAATATCCGACGCCGCTGTCCCAGCCGCCGCCGAGGGCTTTGTAAAGGGCTACCAGATCGGTGGACAAATTACGTGTGCTCTGCACCAAGGCATCTTCGCAAGCAAACAGCGAGCGTTGCGCAACCAGCACATTCAAAAAATCGGTAAGACCCAGCTCGTAAAGCTGCATCGCACTGTCAACGGCTTTACGATTGTGAGCTACGGCATCGGTTAATGTCTTGTGACGCTCGTATTCCTTGGCGTATGCTATCAAGGCGTTTTCAACATCCGCAAGTGCGGTTATCACTGTCTTTTGATATGCAAGCATTGTCTCTTGCTGAAGGGCTTTTTGAAGTTCAATATTAGAACGAACACGACCGGCACTGAATATTTGCCAGTCCACCGCAGGCCCGACTGTCCAAAAACGGTTTTTCGAGTTGATTAGCCCCTGAAGTTGGTCATTTTGAAAATTTACTGAACCTGTCAGACTGAACTTCGGATACAGGTCGGCTGTCGCTACGCCTATACGCGCAGTGGTGC
This sequence comes from Sedimentisphaerales bacterium, assembly GCA_035288065.1. GTDB lineage: Bacteria > Planctomycetota > Phycisphaerae > Sedimentisphaerales > Anaerobacaceae > JAFGCD01. The sequence goes on from DATEBC010000157.1 coordinate 698, forward strand.
CGTGTATCGCAGCTTCGGCACGCCTGATATCAGGACGACGCCTAAGCAACTCGGATGGAATACCTACCGGCACTTGAGGCGGCGCCAGGGGAATCGAATTTGTCGGCGATAGTTCTTTGAGTAGAGCCGTCGGCTCAAGACCGACCAGTACACTGAGATTATAAATCGCTTGTTGGGCCGCTGCTTCCAGTTGTGGTATTTGAGAAGCTGTCGTTGCTGCTTGCGCATCAGCGTTAGCGACATCCAATGTGCCTATAAGCCCGCCTTGAAACTTTTTATGCGTTAGATCGGCGGTCTTTTGCTGGGCTTCAAGGTTGTCTCGGGCAATGACGATTTCCTGCTGAAATCCGCGAAGTTCGATATAATTGAGTGCAATCTCTGATACGAGCGTCACCAAAACATCTCGATGGTCTTCTACGGCAAATTGAACGTCGGCCTCGGCAGCTTCGACGCTTCGCCGAACGCCGCCAAATACATCAAATTCCCATGCCGCATCTAAACCTGTCTGAAACAAGTCTCGTGTTGGGGCGTCGGGATTACCCCAAATCGGGATTCGACCACGCGTGTATGAGCCGCTTATATCAGCCGTCGGCCACAAACCTCCCGCTGCAATACCTCTGGCTGCCCTGGCTTGTCTAATTCGTGCCTGTGCCTGGAGCAACTCCAAATTCGTATTTATTGACCTTTCCACCAAAGAGGTAAGATTGGGGTCGTTAAACTCTGTCCACCAGTTAACAAGGTCTGCATAAGCTGATGTGGCTTTTATGGGAGCTGTATCGGTCCAGGCCGAACGCATTTTTGCTTCCTGGGGATGATAGTCAGGTCCGACGGTGCATCCTGCCATTGTCAGTACGCAAAAAAACAATGTTACCTTTAACACTGGTTTCTCTTTAATTGTGACTTTTTCGTAATTGTCCATCTTCCATTTCCAATGTTCTGTCAAATACATCCAATGCCCTATGGTCGTGCGTAACAACAATAACTCCCGCATTTTGTTCGTGAGCAACTTTGGCAAACAATTCCATTACCTGTCGGCCTCGAACGCCGTCCAGAGAGCCCGTCGGCTCATCGGCAAGAATTAAACTTGGACGATTGGCCAGGGCTCGCGCAACTGCCACCCGCTGCTGCTCGCCGCCGGAGAGCATGCTTGGAAGGTTTTGGGCCCTTTCTGCTACGCCAAGATATTCTAATAATTCCATTGCGCGTTTGCGTGAGACCTTCGCCGGCTGGTCATCTATCTCCATCGCAAGGCGAACGTTCTCGGCAGCAGTAAGAAAAGGAATAAGGTTGGCCTTTTGAAAGACAAAACCGAATTTCTGGCGACGAAAACGACGGAGATCGACTTGTGCCTGGTGGTTATTAAAAACCAATGTTCCATCAATCAAAATCTGACCCGTGTTGGGGGGACGAATAAGCCCCAACAAAGTCAGCAGGGTTGTTTTGCCGGCGCCGCTTGGTCCCAGCAGTGCGACGATTTCGCCCCTCGACACGCTGAGACTGACATCTCGGACGGCTACAACTTCTATGTGGCCGCTGCCGTATATCTTTGTCAGTCCCGCGGCTTGCAGAACTATGTTATTTTTGAACAGGCTCATGCCAACACCTCACCGGGGTCGGCACGCATTGCACGCCATATCCCCAAAAAACTGGCGAGAATTGAAATTACGAGTACAATTATCGCTAACGAGTATAAGTCGCCCCGCACCAATACTACTCGCCGGGGGAAATGTGGGAATATCCATTGCCCTAAAAGATACGCAATACAAAAACCGATACCGCCCAATAATATCGCCTGCTGCATTATCAGCCCGAGTATAACCGAATTTCTTGCGCCTATGAGTTTCAGCATAGCGATATCATGCAGCTTATCGAGAGTAAGCGTGTAAAGAATCAAGGCCATAATTATGGCTGAAACAATAATCAGCAGCCTTCGAAACAGCCCGATTTGTCTGCGGACACGCTCAACAGGACCTCTCAGCAGCAATTGTTTTTGACCCTCCCCTGTATAAACCGAGACATCCGGCCATGCCTCAATCTGTTTTGCAACTGCCTCAATATTATAGCCGGGTTTAACACCGGCTAAAACAGCGCTTATCATAGACGTGCCTAAAGCAGGTATTCCCGAATTCAAACCACTGGCCCTTTCGCTCATTTGCGGCTGGATTTGGCCGAGGTCGATATCGAATAAACGTTTCACGCGGGCTGTTCGTTCAATGCGGATTGATTCCGGCGAGAGGTCAAACTGCACGGCTTTTGCATCATCCAATGTCATAAACACCATAGAGTCACCCGACTGAGAGACCATGCTTTTTGTCAAACCTTTTACCGTGAAGATTTCTTTTCCCAATGCGAGCTTATCTCCCACCTGCAATCCGGATGATTTGTCGGCCACTAACTCATAATGGGCTTGTGCGAGTCCTCTTCCTGCTATTATTGGCAGCCAAAGGCCTTTATCGAGCGGCCATGATAATCCCTGGATAGTCAGACGCAGGGGCTTACCCTTATAATCGCGCTGCACAGTATGAGAAACGAATCCGTGTGCTGTTTCAACTCCCGGAACAACCAAAACACGTTCCTCCAAATCACGGGGTATGCGGGAGATTTCAGCAAAAGGACCGCGGGTGTCTTTTTGAATCACCCATAAATCAGCCCCGATGCGCTCAACTAACGTGGTGGCGTCTTCAACCACGCCCCTGTAGATGCCTCCCATTCCCATCACTATCATCAGTAAAAGCCCTATGCCTGCCGAAGTCAGAGAAAAACGTCCGAAGTTGTGCTTAATATCTTTTGTTGCCAGATTCATTTTGTTATCACCTTTACCGCTCGCCCGTCTCTTGGGAGTTTAATACCCGGAATCAAAACAGTTTGGTCCGGTTGCAATCCTTTAACCACTTCCACATTCTCTTTCCCCTCTATCCCCGTAACGATTTTACGCCAGTATGCTCTTCCGTTATCTATTACGAAAACGCCGGATTCTTGCTGCCGCCAGACAACGACACGTTGAGGAATCACGAACACATTTTCCTTACGGGCGGTTTCTACATAAACCTCGGCTCTCTGGCCGACGGCCCATATATCAGGCATCCGGTCGATTCCAACATCAACAAGCACCTCTCTTGTTTCCCTATCCGCCTGCGGCGCAATCCGAACGACCTTGCCAGGCAGTTCTATTGTAGGATCGGAGCGAAACACCACTTTTGATGCCTGCCCGACTTCCAACTGATTCAGCAGAGTCTCATCAATCCAGGCGGATATCCAAAGCTCGTCGAGCGAAATCATATCTAAAACCATGCTGCCGGGCACTACCACATCACCAGGCTCGCGGTTACGCTTGACAATTAATCCATCGAAAGGCGAACAGATTACGGTGTACGATAATTGTGCCTGCGCAAATTCGAGAGAAGCTTCGGCTTTGATGACAAGTTTTTCGGCCTCGATTTTTGCAGTTTGTGCCCGATTTAATTCTGCCTGTGCAACTTCCATTTGTTGCTGGGATTTCTCAAGAGCATCAACACTTACAGCGCCAGAAGGCGCTAATTGCGAGATTCTGGCATAGGATGCCTTTGCTTCTTTTTCCGTGGCTTCTGCACTTTTTATTCCTGAAACCGCCTTTTCCACACCGGCATGGGCAACCGATAGTTCTGCTTTTGCTATTTCCACTTGCTGCCGCAAATCCTCGTCATCCAAAAGGACAAGCTTTTGTCCCTTGATTACCTTGTCCCCTTGGTCAACCAGGACTTGCGCGATACGCCCGGAAATTTTTGGACCGATTGTTGCACGCACGCGGGCTTCAAGTGTTCCAGTCCCCATGGCTTCTGCGGAAATCGGCCCTGTCTTGACGGCACAGGATTGAACCGCCACAGGAGCAAAATGGATGCGATAGACAATAATCGACGCTATTAACAAAACCAACGCCGTTTTCCAGCATGTGCTTAAAAGCCGTTTTCTATTCATTATTTCTTCCTGACACTTTTGAATTGGTGGCTGTATTGTTTAAGAAATTTCTCCAATACCTGTTTTCGCATAGCGATACTCTCCGCCCAAAGATGGAGCAGACCCATTCCTTTCTGTGTCAAACCATAATTTCTCTTCGCCGGCCCAGTTCCTTTTGTGTCCCATTTGGACACAACAAATCCCTCTTTCTCCAGATATCGAAGCGTTCTGTACACCATCGCAGAGTCGGGCTTTGCTTTAGGAAAGCCGAAATTGTCTAATTTTGTCATTAACTCGTATCCGTAAGAATCGCCTTGCGACAAAAAAAATAACAAACACGGTTCAACGAAGCGTGTCATCTTTCCGCTCGGGCATTCGCATTCCTTTATCTTGTATTTTTTGGCAAGTCCGCTGCCTTCGAACATATTAACTGCCTTTCTAATAAAACATCTATATGTATTTTACATATACATGATTTTACACGTTATGTTCTTTATCTTCAAGTATAATTTTCGACGGACCGCCCTTTTCTTGGGGGGGGCTCACTTTATCCCTGAAATATGTTGTTTGTGGTTTAATTATGGTCCTGGGTAACCGTTGAAAACATCCTCCTCTCCCTTCTGCGCAAACAAAAAAGCCCCGTCCGAAGACAGGGCTTTTTAATTTCAAGAACAGTTAAGCCAAGACAGCGAAAGGCCTGACATACTGCAGCGTTGTTTTGGAATAGATTCCTGCTTTCGCAGGAACGACAAAGCTGCGTTCTAGTATATCCCTAGAAAGGAGGTGATCCAGCCGCAGGTTCCCCTACGGCTACCTTGTTACGACTTAGTGCCAGTCATCGGGCTTACCGTCGGCAGGCGCCTCCCTT
>DATEBC010000158.1:0-11137 GCA_035288065.1 Sedimentisphaerales bacterium
TGGCCGCGATACTAAGGGCCAACAAGCTAAACAGCCTCACGGTCGTCCACATGGAGGTCCCATGCTGCTTCGGCCTGACGCATATAGCTCGCCAGGCCATTGCCCGAAGCGATATGAAAATGGCCTTTGAGGATATTACCATCGGCCTTAACGGCGATATCTGCAAAATCGAAACAATAAGGCCCTGACAATTCCTTCACTGCGCAGGCGGCATGCTATGCTTGAATTCATAGAATCACTTATCGTCCATTTCTGGGACACAATGGCCGAGATGTCTCCCTTCCTGCTCTTCGGCTTCTTTGTTGCCGGTGTGTTGTCGGTGCTCGTCTCCCGGACTCTGGTTGAGAGGCATCTTGGCGGCAGGGGACCTTGGCCGCTCATAAAGGCGTCGCTTTTCGGCGTGCCGCTGCCGTTGTGCTCGTGCGGCGTTATTCCGGTCGCGATGTCGCTCCATAAGCACGGCGCAAGCAAAGGCTCGACCATATCCTTCCTGCTTTCAACGCCCCAGACCGGCGTCGATAGCATCTTTGTCACCCTGAGCCTGCTCGGCCCCGTCTTCGCAATATTCAGGCCTATCGCCGCATTTATCACCGGCATCGTTGGCGGCCTCCTCATCGAGCTATTCGAGCCGAGATACAAAGGACAACAAGCGCAGGAAAAATGCACCGATGAATGTTGCAGCGAGCACGCCAAAAAGGGCAAGATTCAAAGGATCTTCAAGTACGGTTTCGTCACTCTCCCGCGCGACATCGGAAAAGCAATGCTCCTCGGCCTTGTAATAGCCGCTATAATTTCCGTTTTTGTCCCTGCTGATTTCTTCGCGGACTATCTCGGCACAGGCATATTCGCCATGATTGTGATGATGTTCCTCGGCATACCCGTTTACGTCTGCGCAACCGCCTCAGTTCCCGTTGCAGCGGCCTTGATTCTAAAGGGCCTCACTCCCGGCGCGGCATTGGTCTTTCTTATGACGGGTCCCGCCACAAACGCCGCCGCGTTTGTAACAATCTGGAAGGCCCTCGGCCGAAGAACCGCACTTCTCTACCTCGCCGCAGTCGCAGGCTGCGCCATCGCCGCCGGTATCGTCCTCGACTACATCATCGGCGCAGGCGAATTTGAAACTATCGCCGAGTGCACGTGGATGCTCCCGCCCCTCGCAAAAAACATCTCCGCAATAATCCTGATAGCCGTTCTCGTTTATGCGGTAATCGCAAAACCAAGAAGCAATCACACAGACGAAGAATAGTATTCCTCGGAATGGACCAGTCTCCATGTGCCTCGCTTGGCGGTGTAAGTCCGGCTGTTTGGATTAGAATGCTGGATCAGTCGCTTTGTCAGGTCCTCAGTCTGCCCTACGTATAAGCTCCCGTCTTTGTCCGACTGAAGAATATACACGAAAAAAGACATAAATCGGGGCGACAGGACTTGAACCTGCGACCTCTTGCACCCCATGCAAGCGCGCTAGCCAAACTGCGCCACGCCCCGTAGGAGAACACATTCTACGCCGAAATTCCGGCAAAGCAACCTTTTTTTCTGCCGCAAAGGGCCCCGGTCCATGGCGATAGGATTTCAACCAGCATTCTGCAGTATATGAAACTGGCACTGATTCGACACCGGATCAATACCAGACAACAGTGCCAATGCGTGTCTCTTTTCTCAGTGCTTTCGTGCTTTCTTGGCTGATTGCGAGAATTTCAGTGGTTTTTTTAAAATTTCTCGGAATTCTCTTGCAAAGTTTGGCATAGCTAACTATATTAGGTGTAACGTAAAGAATATGGAAGATATTTATGGCCAAGGCAAAGATAACAAAACTGAGCGCATCGCTGGAGGATTATATCGAGGCGATTTTCAATCTCGTGCTTGAATCTAAAGTCGCACGCAGCAAGGAGATAGCTCAGAGGCTGAACGTCTCAAGGTCGTCGGTTACCGGCGCTTTGCGGCTGCTCAAAGACAAGGGGCTTGCCGACTATGAGCCTTACGACTATGTGACCCTAACGGAGACCGGCCGCCTTGCCGCGGCGGAAATTGTCAAAAAGCACAATATCCTTAAGTCCTTTTTTGAAAAAGTCTTAGGCGTCGAGAGCAACCTTGCCCAGGATGCCGCCTGCCGAGCTGAGCACGCCTTGGGCCAGGAGATTATCGCCAAGCTTCTGTCGTATGTCGAGTTCGTTAGCGTAAACAAGAAAAACGGCTGTCTTCTGGCGGATGAGTTCCAGAAATTTTGCGAAAACGCCCCGCCCGAACCTCCTGGTCGCCGGAACGAATGCCGTGTGTCGTAAATGAGATGACTATAAGGAAAGAATTTGGCTGTCTGGATAGATTTCTCCGCTCGCTTCGCTCGGTCGAAATGACGATGTCGTTGCGAAATGCGGAGCTAAACACCCTGGAGAATTGTAGATGGATGAAAGACACGTAAGGCCGCTGTCAATGGTTGGAGCAGGGGAAACGGTCAGAGTTGTCAAAGTCAACGCCGGACGCGGCCTGAACACCCGATTGGCGGCGATGGGCCTTGCTTCAAATACGGAAGTGACTGTCGTGAGCAATACGCATCCCGGACCGTTTGTGGTGAATGTCAAAGGCTCGAAAGTCATGTTGGGCAGGGGGATAGCCCACAAGATTACCGTCGGTTCGGAGTTAGAGGCTTCTGCTTAAGCGTTTTTTTTGTCGCAAAGTTAGGCTCACCTAACTTCTGGCGAAGCGTCTCGATAATGCAGGAATTGTTGTTATGAAGAAAATCACAGTAGCATTGGGCGGCAATCCAAACAGCGGCAAGACCAGCATCTTCAATATGCTCACCGGGGCGCGTCAGCACGTCGGCAACTACCCCGGCGTCACCGTAGAGAAAAAGGAAGGTCTTTGCAGACATGGCGGCTACGAAATAACCTTTGTGGATCTGCCCGGGACGTACAGCCTGTCTGCGTATTCTATAGAGGAGCTCATTGCCCGCAATTACATAATCGAGGAAAGACCGGACGTCGTCGTTGACATTATCGATTCATCTAATATCGAGCGCAATCTCTACCTGGCGACACAGTTAATCGAGCTGAATGTGCCCCTCGTTTTGGCCTTCAATATGAGTGACATCGCCGAACAGAGAGGGCTGAGTTTCGACATCGAGCAATTGTCCAAGCTCCTCGAAGCGCCGATTGTGCACACCATCGGCAACAAAGCCAAAGGCAAAACCGAATTACTTGAAGCGATTCGCCAAATCGTGGAGCAGCGCAGAGAACGGCACCCCCATATTGTGCACTATGGAGACGAAATTGAGGAGGAAATCGAAAAGATTGAGCCTGTCATAGCCAAACATGAGCCGCGGCTGGGGGAGAGATACGGCGCGCGATGGCTGGCCTTGAAACTCATCGAGCAGGATAGCAACGTAGCTGAGAAGATCAGCAGCCCGGAGGTGCTTCGGGCCGCCGACGCCAGTGTTGGGCATCTGAGGGATATTTTCGGCGATGAGCCGGAGATTGTAATTGCGGACCGCCGGTACGGCTTCATATCAGGGGCCTGCCAGGAGACTATCAAGAGCACGGTCGAATCACGCCACAGCGCCAGCGATATGATAGACGCCATCGTAATAAATCGCATTCTCGGCCTGCCGATTTTCTTGATATTGATGTATATCGTGTTCCTCCTGACGTTTAAGATCGGCCAATACCCGATGGGCTGGTTGGAGAGCTTGTTCCAGTGGGCTGGGGCGACCATAGCGGGATTCTGGCCAGCCGGAAGCGAGAGTGCAGTCAAATCACTCCTCGTGGACGGCGTAGTAGGCGGGGTCGGCGGAGTAATCGTTTTTCTGCCGAATATCCTCCTGCTATTTGCGGCGATAGCCCTGCTCGAGGACTCCGGCTATATGGCCAGGGCCGCCTTCGTCATGGACCGCATAATGCACAAGATAGGCCTGCACGGCAAGAGCTTCATACCGATGCTGATCGGGTTCGGCTGTTCGGTCCCGGCGATTATGGCCACGCGAATACTCGAGAACAAACGCAACAGGTTCACGACGATCATGGTCCTGCCGCTCTTCAGTTGCGGCGCACGCCTGACGATTTACATGCTCGTCATTCCCGCTTTCTTTGCCGACGCGGTCCTTCTTAAAGCAAGCGTTTTCACAATACGGACGCAGGCCTTAATGCTCTGGCTGATTTACCTGATAGGAATTGTCCTCGCGGTGGTTTCTGCAAAAGCCCTTCGGCTGACGTTATTCAAAGGCGAGGCTACGCCCTTCGTCATGGAGCTGCCGCCGTACCGAATGCCGACAGGCAAGTCAATCTGCATTCACATGTGGCACAGGGGTTGGATGTATTTGCGCAAGGCCGGCACAGTCATCCTGGGCGTCTCGGTAATCCTCTGGCTGGCGATGAGCTTTCCCAAACCGCCTGCAGAGTCGCTGCGAGACTTGGACGCCGAACAGAGACAGCAGGCTGCGCTGAAATACTCGGTCGTCGGGAGAATTGGCTCGGCAATTGAGCCGGCGATCAAGCCGCTCGGATTCGATTGGAAGATAGGGACCGCATTGGTCGGAGCGATGGCCGCCAAAGAAGTCTTCGTTTCGCAATTAGGCATTGTCTATGCCGTCGGAGATGTCGAAGAAGGGAAGCAGAGTCTTAGAAAGCAGCTTCGGGAAAACTACTCGGCCTTAACTGGTTTTTGCATAATGCTCTTTTGCCTGATCAGCGCGCCATGCGTCGCGACCATCGCAATGACAAGGCAGGAGACGAATTCCTGGGGTTGGGCGGCGTTCCAGGTCCTTGCGCTAACGACGCTGGCCTATGCGGTAACATTTGCAGTTTTCCAAATCGGCAGCTTATTTGCAGGGTGATTGAAGTAGATGAACAACAGCGAGCAAAATTACTATCCAAGAACGATGAAGCCCAAGCCCGCGAAGGCCCGGGCGATTCCTGTGATCAATTCGGACGAACTATTCAAAGGCGCGCGTGAGGTCAAGCTCCTCCACGGCTGTGAAGAATACCGTCTGAGGATAACAAAAAACCAGAAACTGATACTAACGAAATAACAATTGCCGAATGTTTCGGCAAGAGGCCCAGCCAGCCAGTAACACATCAAGCACCAGCCAGCCAGCCTACTAACATCATTAGTGCGGCCGATCTGCGGCCCGAAAGGAGAAACTTGTATGCTGTTACCAACTGGAAAAAGACCGAGCCATCTTATGATGCTGGCTGTCGTTGTGTTTGGCGTTAATTCGGCCAATGCCGACCGCAGGGGCTATGTCTGGACGTATGAATACCAGACAATGCCTCGCGGCCACGCCGAGCTTGAATACTACCTCACGCATAAGCTGCCCGATTCCCACAAGTACAGCCAGAAGAACACCTGGGAGCATCAGGTCGAGCTGGAATACGGGCTCACCGACAAACTGGATGTAGCCGTGTATCAAGGATGGCAGCAGACCAACACTTCCGCCGAGGACAGATTCGAATACACCGGGTCAAAAGCGAGAGTTCGGTACCGTTTAGGCGAGAAAGCAAGCAACTTTTTAGACACGCTTCTGTATTTCGAATATATCCGGCCGGACGGTTCGGACGGAGCGGAAATCTTCGAGGGAAAGCTAATTCTCGCCAAAGACATCGGCAAGTTCAACCTTGCATACAACCAGATACTCAAGGCCGGGCTCAACGGCAGGGGCGGCAACGAGAACGAATTTGCCTTCGGTTTCAGCCGGGAGTTCAGTCCCGTACTGAAGCTCGGACTCGAATCCACCGGCAACTATACCGAGGATAAGTACTACATCGGCCCGACGCTTTCTGTGGCCAGTAGGAAGTTTTGGGTAAGCCTCGGCGCGCTGCGAGGACTTAACGACAGAAGCGACGACTTCAGATTCAGACTGATAGCGGGCTTTCCATTTTGATTGACTTCATCACGGCGGGGGTCGGGCGGAAAGCCCGCTCTCGCCGTTTCTCGCTCCCAACACTCAATTTAGGATATCGAGACTATGACCAAAATGTTGCTGATTTGCCTGGTCGCTGCACTCTGGCCATTACTATTGCTCTGCGGCTGCCAAAACCCTGCCGGCCGGATGAGCCTCGGCGAGATCATGTATCGTGGCAAGTGCGCATCATGTCATAATCTCATTGCCCCAGGCCAATTCGGCCCGGATGAATGGAAGAAGTACGTGGAAAGATACGGCAAGAAGTTGACGCCCGAAGAAAAACACATTATCCTGGATTATCTAATCCTGGCCCCCCCTGATGAGACCTCGCGAGAAAATCGCGCAATATGGAGATCAGTTGAAAATCAAGGACGGATGTACTATTGTGATGAAGGCAGAAGTCTTGGAGCGCATGACAAAATGAAGACTCCCCCTCTGTCATTCCCGCGAAAGCGGGAATCCAGAGAACCAAAGGCATGTGAAGCCTCATTTTGTCAGTGCCCCTTGGCAGGCTGCTGCATTGTGTATGTGTAAAGTATCGGTTACAGAAAGTTACCCGGCAACAAGGTCGAACAGGGAGGTGCGAAAATGAACACACAAAATATCACGAAAAATGCTGAGATTTCAAATCTTACTCGGCGGGAATTTTTAGGGGCGGGTTCGCTCGCCGTCTCCGGCGTTGGTGTGGGATTCGGGGCGACGAGGTTGTTGGGACAGGTAGGGACGAAACCCATCGATATACCGAACATCGATCCGGGGTATATTGGCCCTCAGTTCTTCGACAAACGTGAAGAAGAAGCCCTGTTGGAAGTCTTGGAATCGCGGTCGCCGTTCCGTTATTGGGGGCCGGGCACGCCGACAAAGGTGCTTCGTTTTGAGGAAGGCTTCGCAGAGTATATGGGCGCGAAGTTTGCGCTGGGCGTAACTTCGGGCACGGCTGCGCTCGATTGCGCCGTGGCCGGCCTCGGCATCGGCCCTGGCGATGAAGTGATTGTCCCCGCCTACACATGGTGGTCGGACTATACCTGTGTCGTGCATGCAGGCGCCTTGCCGGTCTTTGCCGAGATCGATAGCACGCTCAATCTCGATCCCAAAGACTTCGAGAGAAAGATCACTGCCCGCACCAAGGCCGTCATTGCCGTTCACCTGCTCGGCGGGCCTTGCGATATGGACCCGATTACCGAAACGGCCCGCAAACGCGGGATAGCGGTTCTGGAGGACTGCGCCCAATGTGTCGGCGGCTCGCATCGCGGAAAAAAGCTCGGCTCCATCGGCGAGGTGGGCATTTACAGCTTTCAGGTCAATAAGATGATTACCTCCGGCGAGGGCGGAGCCGTGGTGACAAACGACCCGGTCATCTACGAGCGAGCAGCACGTTTTCACGATATGGGTACGATACGCGGGGTTTTTACTGATCGGACGGGGGCCAGCCGGGTTGAGACCTTTGCGGGGGAGAACTTCAGAATGAATGAGTTCACCGGCGCGGTGCTTGGGGCGCAGTTGTCCAAGCTCGATTCCATGGTCGCTCAACTGCGTGGCAATGCAGAAGCCATTTACGACGGCATCAAGGATCTGCCGGGCATGCGTCTGCGTCGCCGTCCCGATCCGCAAGGCGATATCGGCTACGGCGTTTACTTTGAAATGAAGGACAAGGCAGCACGAGACCGATGCATTGAAGAGTTGAGGAAGCGAAAGGTCCCGGCATCCACGCTGACCGGATCGGTTCTGCTGCCCGTGGAGGAATCGGTGGTCAACAAGCGGACTCGGCATCCCGCCTGGCCGTCCTTCAGCAGCCCCCAAGGAAAAAGAATTCAATATGGGCCGGACTGTTGCCGGCAAACGCTCGATGTATTCGACCGATTCGTGCAGGTCCGCGCCGGCGCCAAATACACGCAGCGAATCAACAACCATATCATTGATGCCGTCGGCGAGGTGTATGACTCTCTTGGGTGATATTCTGCTGTTGTGATGCGTTCGCGAAAAAACAGTATTTCTGAGAAGAGCCGCAGTTTCTACGATTGACAAATCTTACTGGAGATGTATATTCAGAAGTGTGGTCAGGATAGAAAATGGATATGCTTTATTGGAAAGAGAAAGGGAAATGATATGGAAGCTTATGGAAACCGCGCGGTTCTAACGGTGGCCCAGGCCCAGCCGGATACGCGGGCGGCCTTTATCAGGCGGACTTATGGACATTTGGCCGGGGCAGTGGCGGTGTTTGTGGGACTTGAGGCTATTCTGCTTAGGTCGGCCCTTGCGCCGGCGATGATGAATTTCATCTCGGCCAACCGGTACGGCTGGCTCATGATCCTTGGGGCCTTTATCCTCGCCGGCTGGATGGGAAGGAGCATGGCTTCGAATGCCCGCACTATAACGACGCAGTATCTCGGGCTCGGGTTTTACGTCGTGGCTGAGGCCATCATTTTTGTTCCGATTCTGTACATCGCAAGGGTCTATTCGTCGCCGAGTGTTCTTCCCAATGCGGCTATTTTGACCGGGCTGTTGTTTGCCGGGTTGACGATGGTGGCGTTTACGACGCGGACCGATTTTTCCTTCTTAAAAGGTATATTGACGATCTGCGGGTTTGTTGCGCTGGGTCTTATAGTGTGCGCGACGATTTTCGGATTCGGTTTGGGTCTGGTCTTCTCTGTGGCGATGGTGGGCCTGGCCAGTGCCGCCATTCTCTACGATACCTCGAAGATCATTCATCACTATGGGCCCGACCAGCACGTGGCGGCGGCGTTGGAGCTGTTTGCGTCGGTGGCGCTGCTATTCTGGTACGTCCTGAGAATCCTAGTGAGTCTCTCTCGCAGGTGAAATCGTCCGGATTGGTGTATGCATGGGCGGCATTACACGCTCTCTAACTGATTCTCGTACCCTCTGTGTCATCCTGAACGCAGCGCAGCGAAGTGAAGAATCTGGTTTCGATTTTGCACGGCTGCCTGAGAATTTTTCAAGATCCGTATTAGATGGTGCTGTCAGCCGGTCCGGCTGTGGAAGAAATCCATGATTTGCGGCAGGGCCTTGTTCGGCATTTCGCCGTGGATGCCGGGGAAAGAGATTTTCGGGATTTGGAGCAGGACTGAGGCGATCTCGCCGGGGCTTGTGTGCTTGCCTTCCGATGCCACCAGCAGGGTGTTCTTGTCGAGCAGGGGGCGGATGTTTGTGACGCTGAGGCGGTTGGGTAATGTGGGGTCTATCAGGGCCAGGCCTGCGGTGCGGCCCGGCAATTCCGGGCGCTGCTCGAGGAACTCGAGGAGAATTTTGCCGCCCATGGAAAAACCGATGAAGCCCAATTTCTTCTCGGCCGAGACGTCGGCTATTACGCGTTCGAGCTGATAAACGAAAGAATCGCCCTCGATGTCGGAGGCGAGCAGGTTGGGGTTGATGGCGACCAAGCCGAGATTGTGGCCGGCGAATTCGCCGAAGTAGGGCGCCATAGTCGTCTGGGCGATGCGCGATTGGCTCAGCAGCGTGAACGACCAGACGCCCGCGATCTCCGGGTAGCCGAGAACCGCGACAACGACAATTTTCTCCTCGAAGGCGCCTGGGGTAATGAGGTTCCAGTATTCTTGGCCGAGGCGCTCGTCTGTGTAGAACTTCTTCTCGGCAATGCCATCGGCGAGCATCTGCGCGACGATCTCTTCGGCAGCTTTACGCAATTGCGCTTCGTTTTCAAACATGTCTGCCCGCTTAATTCTGGGCGAAGGCTTCTTCTATGGCCTCTTCCAGCGTCTCTGAGATAGTTGGGTGCGGAAAGGTTATTTCGTCGAGCCTGCCTTGCGTGCCTATCAGGGCGGCGGCGAGGGTAACGAACTCGGTCGCCATGAATCCGACGATTGTTACGCCGACGATTTTGTTTGCGGCTTTATCCCGGACGACGTGGACCTGGCCTGCGGTTTCGTTCTGAGCGACGCTTCGTCCGTTGGCCTTGAAGAATCCTTTGCCGACGGATATATCGAGGCCCTCTTTTGAGCAGGCCTGTTCGGACCTGCCGACCGAGGCAATTTCGGGGAAGGTGAAGATGACTCTCGGTATGAGGGAATAGTCGGACAGTCTTCGGTCGCCGCCCGTGGCGTTTGCCGCTGCGACGTTGGCCTCTGCGGTGGCGCCGTGTGCGAGGAACGTCGTTCCGACGAGGTCGCCGATTGCATACACGCCGGGGACATTGGTCTGAAGTTTCTCATTGACGGCGACGGACCGGCGGTTCATTGCAAGGCCGAGATTCGAGACGATTTGCGGGTCGATTGCGGACCTTCGGCCTACGGAGACGAGGACCTTTTCGGCTTGGATGGATTGGCCGTCCTCGAGGATAACCTTTGCCGGCTCGGTCGATTTATCGACTGAGGCGACCTTCCGGCCCGTGACGGCGTCGATGCCGAGACGCTTGAATTCTCGCTGGACGAGGCGGGCGGCCCATTCGTCTTCCATTGGAATAAGCTGAGGCAGGGCCTCTATGATTGTTACCTTTGTCCCCATAGCGGCATAGACGCAGGCCATTTCGCACCCGATGACGCCGCCGCCGGCTATTGCCAGTGATTTGGGTATCTCCGGCAGGGAGAGGACTTCCTTGCTGCTGATGACGAATTCGCCGTCGAAGGGGATATTGGGCAGCTCGATGGGTTCCGAGCCGGTGGCGAGTATAATCTTGCCGGCCTCGATCTCGGTGGAGCCGCCGCTGGTTTGGATGCTAATCCTGCCCGGCGAATTGACGGTTGCATTGCCGTAGATCATGGTAATGTTACTTGCCTGGGCCGAGCCGGTCATACCCTTTCTGAAGCCGGTTACTATGGCGTCTTTTCTCTGCTGGATATTGGGCCAGTTGGGCGTAGCTGTGGGGATATCGACGCCTATTTGGGCAGCCGCCTTCGCCGAGAGCAGGGCGTGAGCGGATGCGAGCAGAGCCTTTGAGGGGATGCAGCCCCAGTTCAGGCACGTGCCGCCGATGAATTCTTTTTCCACGCAGGCGACCGAGGCCCCAGCCTGTGCACATCTCTTCGCGGCTCTGAAACCGCCCGGTCCGGCTCCGATTACTACGACGTCAAATCGATGCGACATTATGTAAACTCCTTTTTCTACAGGTTGTTGGCCATTTTTTCTCGTCTGCCAAGGGATTCCATGCAGAACGGTAAGGATTTAAGCGGTGATTGTACCATGTAAAGGGCCGGTCTTTCAAGCGGATTTGGGAGTTTTTGCCGTGCGGGGGATAACCTTCGTATCTCGTATCTCGTGAAGCGTGAAGCGTGA
>DATEBC010000159.1:0-2966 GCA_035288065.1 Sedimentisphaerales bacterium
ACACCATGTTCCAAAAATCATCGGCCCCCGACTCAAATCCATCGTTTATCAGCTTTGACCTCTGTCAAAAATCACTCATTTTGCAGAAGTCTTTACATGGTTTCTGTGCAACTGGAGTCGGCAATTACAGCCGGGTTCATCCGCAGATGTCCCTCAGTCTGTCCGCGGCCAATGCGATATCGCCGGGCCGGTCGTTCCCGGCCTCACGCTCAATCGCCATCGCTCCGTCGAATCCGATCTCTTCGAGTGCTCTTATGAGCGCTACGATTCCGACCTGGCCGTTACCCCAGGGCACTTCCGCCCCCCAGGTTCCCGGCACTTTGGTCCGCGTGGCGTCTTTTACGTGCAGGTGCTTGATCCAGGGCGCCAGCGTGCGAAGCGCCTCGATGGGGTCGCCCTTGTCGTAGAGTATCATATTGGCCGGGTCGAAATTGACGCCGACAGCCGGGTGATCAAGCTCTTCGAGAAAGCTGCGCAGCTCAGTGGCCGTCTCCTGACCCGTCTCGAGCAGCAGGGTCAGCTCCTTATCCGCAGCCGCGTCGGCCAGGCGCTTGATTCGGTCGTGCACCTTCTTGGCGTAGGCCGGGTCGGATTCGTCGATGAAGCCGGCGTGCGTGGAGAGGTACTTGACGCCCAGCTTGGCCGTGACTTCCGCTGCGCCCAAAAAGAGCTTGCGGTTGCGGGTCCAGCAGTCGTCCGGGACGATCCCGCCGGTTGCCTTTATCGCCTCGAGCGTCGAGTAGTCCTCCTGCGGGAAGTCGATCATCGTGGCGGTTATGGTCCAGTCCTGGTCCTCAATATCGGCCAGGACCTGCGGGTCTTCGACTGCGCCCCTTATGCCGAGGTGGACGTGCTCCAGGCCGATCCTCTTCATTGCCGCCGCAACGCCTTCAATATCCGTCTGAAGCGACCAACTGCAAACCCCTACGGGCCAATTCTTACATTCCATTTTCAGTTTCTCCTATTCGAGGCCGGAACCCGCGGTAAAACCGCGGGCTAAATACACGTTCCTAACTATGAGATCTTTACTATCTGTCCTTTCTTAATAGATTCCTTTTCCGCGGCGACGATCTTCACGGAGTCCCGCGACTGTTCGAGGGTGGTTACTACTTCGAGTTCCTCGCCGGCAATGAGCTTGGCGAAGTGTTTGATCTGGAGCAGCCAGCCATCGCCTTGTGCGACTTTAGGCGTAAACGGTTTGCCCGCCGCCGGGCAGAGCTTGAACATCGGGTTGCGAGTCAGGTCGTAAATAATGCTTGCCTTCTCCAAAGCCAGGTGGAAGCTCATCTCGAATCCGAACGAAGGCGTCATCGCCCAGCCGCCCTCTGCGGTTACTGCAATGCCGTCGTAAATATACTGCGTCGAGATGTGGGCCAGTCCTCCGCCGGGGGCCTTTGCCCCTGTGCTGTAAACCGCCTTAGGCATCCCGAAGAGGTGCTGGACGTAATCGCTGTCGTGGATGTGCAGATCGAGCGCCATGCCGCCGCTGCGCTGTTCGTCGAGGAACCAGTTGTCCGCGCTCCACGTCGGCGGCGAGCCGAGCCTGCGAAACGACGCGGCGATTACCTTGCCGTACTTGCCGCTGTCGATGATCTCTTTGGCCTTGGCGTATTCGGGCCAGAACCGCACGCAGTGCCCGATCTGCAGCAGCTTGCCCGTTTTCTCGGCCGCTGCGATCATTTTTTCGCACTCGGCCACGTTCAGCGCCATCGGCTTTTCGCACATAACGTTCACGCCCGCCCGCAGCGCCTTTATCGAGCAATCGGGGTGCAGAAACGTCGGCAGCGTGATCGAGACCGCGTCCAGCTTCGCCTCGGCCAGCATCTTGTCGAAGTCGCCGTACAGATCGATATGGGCAAAATCAATATTCGATTCCGCATCGCCGATATTGCCGACTGCCTTCTTCGTAGCTTCGACAATGTCGGGATTAACGTCGCAGACCGCGACGACTCCGGCGCCTTTGACCTTGTTCCAGCACGAATAGTGCGTCCGCCCCATAAACCCGAAACCCACTATGCCAATCCTAAGCATACCTGCAATCCTCCAATCATCTTCTCTGCAAACGTATTCTTCAGATCGCTTGCCCAACAGAATGGAAACTCTCATTCCGTCAGGCCCGCTTCCCCGTGTCATTCCCGCGCACCGTGTCATTCCCGCGCAGGCGGGAATCCATTTTCCCGCTCGCTCGGACCCCTGGTCGAGCCAGGGGTGACAAGAGTCCATAAGGTGTGCGAGTTTGTTGCACACGCGGAAACCTGGCCTGTATGTTCTTCTTTGCCCCGGCATTCTACCAAAATTACCGCTCGCCTCAACCGAAATCCTGCGATTTATGCCTCTGGACACGGATTTGCTCAGACTTGCCATATTTTCCTCAAAAAAACTCTTTGACAAGCCCCGGCGATGTGGTAAAATGACAAAAGGCTCGTTATTATGGGAACTCTTATTTTAGGGAGATGCAATGACTACGAGAACGAGCCTATTCACCTGGCTGGCAATCACAGCCTGCATCCTGTCAATCCCCGCCGCCAACGCAAAGACAATCCACGTCCATGCCGACGCAACCGGCGCCAACGACGGCACAAGCTGGGCCGATGCCTACTATTATCTGCAGGATGCGTTGATGTTCGCGGCCGCCGGCGATATAGACGGCGACTGCGAAGTTGACTTTAAGGATTTTGCCATAATGGCCCTGCATTGGCTGGAATATAACCAGCCGGGATAAAGCGCCTCTGCTGAGAAATTCTGCTTTGATCGAATATCACACTTGCGGGCGCAATTAGTGGTATAATGGTTACATTACCTCTTTTGGAAAGGACCAGAAAATGAAGACGGCAATTCTTACAAAATTGGCTTTGGTGTTGGCAGCTCTCTATTTGGCGTGTCCGGCTATATCCCGGGCCGACCTGCCTGTTTTGTTCTACGACAATTTCGACGACGGGAACTTCGACGGCTGGAGCCCTACATAT
>DATEBC010000160.1:0-6840 GCA_035288065.1 Sedimentisphaerales bacterium
CCTGGCCATTCAGTTTCACCAGAGGTCCCTCGCCGAGCAGGAGAAGCTCGACTTGAGCCGCCTTGGTGACGACGAGCAAGCATCCACGATCTTCCAGGGCAGGAGTGAGCGAGCCGCGATGTTCGCCGCCGCCCAGCGACGCCTCGCAATTTTGGAAAAATGGTTCATGCCGATATTCTCAGCAGTCATCGCCGCTTACGAAATCACTGTCGGCTTGCTCCTCATCAGGTCCATTCCGAACATTACCGAGTTCCGGCTCAGTCCGCCCTTTCTGCTCTGTGCGGTGTATATGACCGCCGTGGCATTTGTCGGTTTCCTGATCTCGCGCTACGCTACCGGAATGTCCGCTGAGCCAGACTGGAAGCCGCTAAGGGCCGGCGGCAGCTTCCTGCTCGGCATTGCGGTGCTGTGCTTTACCCTTGCGGTCGCCCTGGCGCTGGCCAATTTCCAGATATTCGTTGTTATTAAAGTGCTCGACTTTGTCCTGCCGATATGCCTGACTATTCTTGGCGTCGAGACCGCCTTGAATGTGATCCTGGATGTCTATCGCCCCAGGCTGAAGGGCCAATACAGCCGCAGCGCCTTTGACAGCAGACTGCTCGGCATCATCAACGAGCCCGGCGGCGTTTTCCGCAGCGCCGCCGGCGCCATCGACTATCAGTTCGGCTTCAAGGTCTCCCAAACCTGGTTCTACAAGCTGCTCGAGAGAGCGATTCTCCCCCTCGTCCTCTTTGCAGCCGTTACTCTGTATCTGATGAGCTGCGTCGTTGTCGTCGGTCCTTACGAGGAGGCCATTATAGAGCACCTCGGCAATCCGCTCGATAGTGCGGGGCGGGTAAGACTCGTCGGACCAGGCCTGGCTTTCAAGTGGCCCTGGCCCATTGACAAGACCCGCAAATTCCCCACGCAGAGAATCTCCGAGCTTCACATAGGCTACCTTCCCAAAACAGACCCCAAAACCGGCGAGATCACGCTGGAAACCCACCTCTTGTGGGGCATGCAGCATTATGAGGCGGAGCATCCTCTGCTCGTGGCGACCGAATATGCCGCACGAGACTCGTTAAAGGGCGCCGTCCCGGTAAGCCTCATCAATGCCGCTGTCCCCGTTCAGTATAAGGTAAAGGACCTGTACTCATATACCTACAACTACGATGACCCTCACGCCGTGCTCGAGGCCATTTGCTACCAGGAGCTTACCAAATTCGCCGCCAGCGCCACAATAGACGTCAACGACCGGGACCCCGCCGGAGCCGGCCTTGAGGGCAGTTTGTTTGGCGTCGGTCGAGAACGGGCCAAGGAGATGCTGACCTCCAGAATCCAGAATGCCGCCGATATCGCAGGGTTGGGCATAGAGATTGTGTTCCTCGGCTTGCAGGGCATTCACCCGCCGATGGAGGTCGCAACTGAGTACCAGGCCGTCGTAGGCGCCGTTCAGGAAAAGCAAAGGCTTATTCTTGAAGCCGAGGCCGGGCGGAACAAGGACTTGAGCGCTCTTGCAGGCTCGGTGGTGAATGCCAACGAGCTTTACGGCCTCGCGGAGAAATACCAGCAGGCCAAAACGAAGAACGCTCCGCAGGAAGACCTTGCCGCGAATCTCGATAAGGCCTTTGCCCAGGCCGGGGGCGACATCTCTATCAAGTTGAAAGAAGCACAGACTTATGCGTTTGAAAAGGCGACGCTTGCCAAGGCTACGGGCCTGCGCTTTGCCGACCAGCTCAAGGCCTACCGTGCCGCCAAAGACATCTACAAGCGGGAACAAAGGCTTAGGGTCTTCGAAGAGGCCCTGGTCAACACGAGAAAATATGTCGTCGTTGCCGATCCGAACGACAAGCTACTGTTCATATTCAATTTCGAGGAAGAACTCGTGCCGAGTTTGTATGACCTTCCCGGATTTGAGGAGAAAAAGAAAGAATGAAAAACTCAGCAGTCATAATCTTTGTCGTTCTGATACTGGTCGTTCTGGGCCTGGCCTTTACCTCGTTTCAGGTGCGTGAAACGGAGGCCGCCCTTGTGATGACCTTTCAAAAAGCCCCCGACACCCCGATCGCCGAGCCCGGCTGGTACTTCAAATGGCCGCCCCCTATCCAGTGGGTCTATAAGTTTGACACGCGACTGCGGGTCCTCGAAGCCGAGGTCGGCGAGACTGCAACCAAAGGCGACGAGTCCGTCATAGTCAACACCTACGTCGTCTGGCAGATCGGCGACCCGCTGCAATTCCATAACGCAGTCGAGACTATCCAAAAAGCCGAACGCATTCTGCGAGAGCAGCTTAACGATACTCAAAACAGGGTTATCGGCCAGTATTCATTCGGCCAGTTTGTCAACAGCGACCCCGAAAAGATCAAGTTCGACGAGATGCAAGCCAAGATGCTCGCCGATTTGAAGGACCCTGTCCTGAAAAACTATGGGATTAGTGTCAAGGCTCTCGGCATAAAGCAGCTCAAGATCAGCAAGGAAAACACCGAGAAAGTCTTTGCAAGGATGAAGAGCGAGAGGAATCGCAGGACTGAAACCACTATTCGTGAGGGGGAAACCACCGCCGCCAATATCAAGAAGGACGCCGATCTGAAAAGGGCCGAGCTGATCGCCGCCGCCGAGGCCAGGGCAAAGGCAGTGCGCGGCCAGGGTGACGCCGATGCGGCACAGTACTACAAAATGCTCGAAGAAGACCCCGAGTTCGCAATGTTCCTGCGAAACATCGAAGCCGTCAAGACAACACTCGCCGAGAAGGCAACCATAGTCATAAAGGCCGACACTGAGCCTTTTGACCTGTTAAGACAGATACCGCAGCTCACCCCGAAAGACCCAAACAGCCGTAGCGAGTCGAAGTAGTTGCGTGGGACGATAGCTTATGACCGAGCACAATCACAAGCATCAGCATCATAAGGGCAATGATTCGCCGGACAGTTTGCCGCCCGTTGAGCTTGACCCCGCGAGCAGGAGTCTGTCCGAGGCCCTTGGAATCAGCTTTGTCATCCTCAAGATAATAATGATTGTGCTGGTTGCTCTTTTCCTGATCTCCGGCTTCGAGACCGTCGCTTCGGATGAGCAGGCGATTGTCCTGCGATTCGGAAAGATTCGCGGCGTCGGAGAAAACAGAATCCTAAAACCAAGAGCCTGGCCGTACTGGGTATTTCCCTACCCCCTTGAGGAAATCGTCAAAATCCCCGTGAAGAAGGTTGTAAACCTGGATATCCGTTCTTTTTGGTATTACCAGTCCGAAGAGGAATTGATCGCCGAGAGTCAGAGCCAGCCCCAATACCCTCGCATTGCAAAAACGCTCGATCCCATCACAGACGGCTATTGCCTTACCCGCAGCGAGAAACAACCCGACGACCTCGGCGGCTCAGACGGCAGCGATTACAACATCATACACTCCAAATGGCAGCTCAGATACAGGATTAAAGACCCCGAACAATTCTTCAGAAATGTCTTCGTCAAGAATCTCAAACCGGGCGAGATATACTTCGATATTATGACCGAAAGCATAACGCCGCTCCTGAAAAATCTCCTCGAAGACGCAGTTGTAAACGCGATGGTCCACTACACTATTGATGAAGCGGTCAAAAGTGAAGACAGAATCCCCAAGCACGTCAAGAAACTGCTCGATGAAAAACTTGACAGCATGAAATCCGATGAGACGCAGAATATGTGCGGCATAGAAATCGAGTCCGTCCTCTTGACGGACATCACCTGGCCTCGGCAGGTCAACGACGCCTTTCGGGCCGCCCACAACGCAAGTCAGGATAGCCGCACAGCCGTGAGCAACGCCGCCACATACGCCCAAAACAAGCTCAACGAAGCCGCCGGTCCTGTCGCCGAGCAGTTATATGCCGCCCTTAACGGCCCTAACCCCGCCGAGGAGCTTGTCGAGACGCTCTGGGCTCAGGTCGCCGGCGAGGCGCAGCAGAGAATCTTCGATGCTATTGAATACCGAACCAAGGTCGTCGCTGCGGCCAAAGCCAACGCCGATTACTTCCGAAGCCTCCTGCCCGAGTACCGCAAGCACCCCGATATCGTCGTCCAGAGCATCTATCGCGACCTTATCGAGGCCATCCTCACCGGCGCCGAGGAGAAATTTATCGTCGAGCCGACCGAAGGCGAAGAGATTAGAATCCTTCTGAGCAGGGACCCCACAATAAAACGCAAACCTCAGAAGCAAGTCGAAGATGCGCCTACGGCGGAAAAGTAAAGAGGACTCCAAATAAACACTTGGGTTTATATTATGAAACTCGAAATCCAAATGTCGAAACTCGAAACAGATTCAAAATACTAATCACCGAAACGCTGGACGACCAAAACCGCTGGACCATCGGATTTTTGTTTTGAAAATTGGCATTTTGGTCATTTGATATTGTTTCGGATTTCGTGCTTCGTGCTTCGGATTTTCAGGCGAAAAAGGCATTTTTCAACATTAAATTGCGCTGGAGTATTATGGCCCATCAGCATTTACACTTCAAAGACGACATCGCCGCCGAGCACACGCACGGCAAGCAGATGCGCGTCA
Source organism: Sedimentisphaerales bacterium (assembly GCA_035288065.1). Taxonomy (GTDB): domain Bacteria; phylum Planctomycetota; class Phycisphaerae; order Sedimentisphaerales; family Anaerobacaceae; genus JAFGCD01. Next base: position 4,508 of record DATEBC010000160.1, read on the forward strand.
GCGCGGCCCTGTTGGGAACGCTGGCAGGCGGAATGCTGCTGATGAGCAGCGGCATTGCGCAATGGGGATTCTTATATGGCAGCGGCAGTTTTCAGGCGGAGTTCCTCGCCATGGTCGGGGCAATTCTGCTCGGCGCTCCAATAGTCCTGCATGCGATAAAAAGCTTCACCAGAAAAGAGACGCACATGGATGAATTGGCGGCCCTGGCGATCCTTGCCGCCTTCGCCAATAAGGAATACATTGCCGCCGGCACTATCGCATTCTTCATGCTCCTCAGCGAGCTTATCGAATCGCGCACCGCGCTCGGCGCCCGCGCCTCTATCGAATCCCTGATACGGCTCACGCCCACCAAGGCAAACCTAATCCTCCCCGACGGCAGCGAAAAGGAAATCAGGGTTGCAAAGCTCAAGCCCTCAGATTGTGTCCGCGTTCGCCCCGGCGACAATATCCCCGCCGACGGCGAGGTTGCCAAGGGCCTCAGCTCGGTCAACGAAGCCACAATAACCGGCGAATCGCTGCCCGTTGACAAGGTTCCAGGAATGCAGGTCTTCGCCGGAACCAACAACATCACCGGCGTCCTCGATATCACCGTCACCAAAGCCGGAAACGACACCACGCTTGGCAAAGTGCAGTCCTTGATTATGCAGGCCGAGCAGACCAAGATACCGATAATGAGAATCATCGACACCTACGTCAAATGGTACACGCCCACCGTGCTGATGATTGCCGGAATCGTCTGGTTCTTTACACAGGATGTCGGCAGGGCCATTACCATACTGGTCATTTCCTGTCCGTGCGCGCTGATTCTCGCTACCCCGACGGCAATGGTCGCTGCGATTTCCGCCTCGGCAAGACTCGGCGTGCTCATAAAGAACGTTGCAGACCTTGAGATCGCCGGCAAGATGACGGCAATGGTCTTCGACAAAACCGGCACGGTCACCACCGGCCGGCTCTACGTTACCAAGCTCACCCCCGCCGAAGGCGTCGAACCGGCTGAGCTGCTCACCGTCGCGGCCTCCGCAGAGCAGATGAGCAAGCACCCCGCCGCAAGAGCGCTCCGCGAAGTCGCAAGGGAGGCCAATCTCTCTCTGCCCGAAGCCGAGCATTTCGAAGAAATCCCCGGCAAAGGCGTCAGCGCGGTTGTCGATTCGGCCAATATCATCGTGGGCAGAGAAGCCTTTCTCAAAGAACGTAATATCAACGTCGGCAATGTCCCGGACCCCAGCCTGCACGAGGAGCAGGGTTTCAGCACGCTTTATGTCGCCAAGGATTCGAAGTGCCTCGGCTGGTTAGGCCTGCAGGATAAGACAAGGCCCGAAGCCCGCCACGCCATCGAGAGCCTCCGTGATATCGGCGTTAAGAGAATCACAATGCTCACCGGCGACAGAAACGAGGTCGCCAGCCGGGTCGCTGCCGAGCTTGGCTGCACCGATTTCAAGGCCCAATGCCTGCCTCAGGACAAACTCGCCATAGTCGAGCAAATCAAAAGCGAAGGACACACCGTCGTCGTCGTCGGCGACGGCATAAACGACGCCCCGGCTCTGGCCGCCGGCCACCTCGGAATCGCAATGGGCGCCGCCGGCAGCGACGTTGCCATAAACTCCGCTTCCATCGCCCTGATGAGCGACGACCTCAAACGCCTGCCTTTCCTAATCATGCTGTCGCGAAAGACCAGGGGCCTGATCAACCAGAATCTCGGCTTCGGGATGCTCTTCATCACTATGGGCGTGGCCGCGGCGACGGCAGGATGGCTCCAGACCATGTTCGCTGCCTTTCTGCATTTCGCAGGCTCTCTAATCGTCGTGTTCAACAGCGCCCGTCTCGTGCGTTTCGGCGAAGAGCTTGACCACGGAAAATGAATAGACCAGTTTTGTGTTTTGAGTGTTTAGTTATGAGTTGAACTAAGCCCTCAAAACTCAACACTCGAAACTAAGAACTCAAAACTAACTATGGAATACGCCGTTGAAACATTCTCTTTGACCAAGATTTTCTCAGACTGGTGGGGACGGCGCAAGGTTTACGCCGTGGACGACCTCAATCTGCAGATCAAATTCAATGAGGTCTTCGGACTGCTCGGCCCCAACGGGTCCGGCAAGACAACCACGCTGAAAATGCTCCTGGGCCTGCTTCATCCGACTAAGGGCAAGAGCCTGTGTCTCGGCTCAGATGCAACAAATCCCAAGATCAGCGCGCGAATCGGCTTTCTACCCGAGGAGTCGTACCTCTACAGGTACCTCAACGCACGGGAGACGCTGGATTTCTACGGCAGGCTCTTCCGTCTGGATAGAGGCGTCCGCAAGGCGCGCATCGAGGCCCTGCTCGATATGGTCGGC
>DATEBC010000161.1:0-6622 GCA_035288065.1 Sedimentisphaerales bacterium
CTCGAACACGAGGTCACAAGCCCTTCGCCGGTAACAATCTCAACCTTTTGGAAAACCCCCTTCCCGTCGTTTTCAAAATAGAGGTCCCCCTCGGCACAGCCAAGCCAAAGGTCGAGGTCCCCGTCATTATCAACATCGCCAAGACAGGGACTGATGCCTTTCTGCCACAACGTTGAGCCGATTGAGAACCGGCCCGACCCGTCATTAAGCCAAAGCGACGTGTTCCCGTCTTTCCCAACAGAGCTAATGCAAAGATCGATGTCGCCGTCGCCGTCAACATCGCCGGCCGCAATACCCGCAAGCCCTACAGTCCCTCCCGGACAATCCCACTTCGCAACTTGCTCGTCGAAATGCCTTACTTCCGGCCGGAACAATAGTCTTGTCTTCGGACGGACCCGTGACAACGGCAGATCGTCCGCACCAAGCGCGGTAAAATACTTTCCCACGGTTCCGTATGTCTGCAGCACGCTGAAACTGCCGCCCGTCAGTTCCATGGTCTTAAGATCATTGAAGCGGTCGAAAAGACTCTGCGCCTTGTCACGCTGCCTCATCCGCTGATACTGCAGCGCAAGCCGATACACCGCCGAGACAAAGCCCGGATCGTGTTCGATTACCTTCTCCAGCAGCTTTACGCCATCGCCGTCCCGCCCGAGGCTCATAAGGGCTTCCGCACATTTGTACGCAACATGAAGATCCGCATCGTCGGCTCGGCGCACCGCCTCAAAACACGCCAGGGCTTCCTCGTTCTTGCGAAGATGTTGGTGGTAAAGCCCAAGACAGAATCGAGCATGCAAATGGTTAGGGTCGGACCGCAACACTGCCTCAAACGCCTCCCCGGCGTAGGCAAGATACTCTTCGGCGCCGTCCTTCTCCTGCATATTGAAGTACGCAAGCCCAAGATTAAATCTGGCCGCAGTCCAGTCGGGCGCCGCCTTGACCACGCCTTCAAACACCTCCGCCGCCTTAACGTAACTGTATTGCTCGAGCAAAGCCGCCCCTTGATTGAATCGGGCGACTGTCTTGCTCATCGAGCTGACTGCGGCCCCCTTATGCGGAGCCAAAACCACACAGCCTGCAAGTGCCCCCGCCGCAAACAACAGACACCCGACCTTCTGCAGAATCCTTGCCATGTCCATCTCCGTCAAAAAACATCGACTTCGCTCACAAACAACACATTACTAATACCACGTTTCACAAGTATTGCGACTATACTGTCATTTCGACCGGCTTGTCCGCCGTAGCCTTGGCGAAGGCGGAAGCGGACCACACCGTCATTTCGACCGAGCGGAGCGAGTGGAGAAATCTATTCAAACAGCCAAATTCCACCATCAGGTGGTCCCTTATGAGGCCATTTCCATTTTAGTCGCACCATTTATGAAACGCAGTACTTGCAAGACAAAAATGCCTTCAGACCATTCTCCAATTAAGATAAGCCGAATATGCAATTTGTCAAGCGCCTGTTCACGACCCTCCGCAACCACGCATCACCTGTCCGGCCAAACGACTCCGCCCTCTCCAATCCGCCGCCTGTTACTGAGTGAACATAGACAGTATTTCGCTTGCCACCGGCGGACATCCGGGAAGAAATATTGCACAGTTCTTGTGCCTGACCGTGCAGTTGCCGACACAGAGAGTCCCCATTGGCAGCTCCTCGTGACCTTTGCCGATGGCGATAATAATCTCCTTCTCATCGGATATGCCCTCACGCAACTGCTCGCCGTAGTTCTTGAGGAACATCAGCAATGTTGATTGGCATGCACTGCACGACTGTCGATCCAGGATAGTAAATCCTGGGAATTCTATCGACAGCTCCTTCGGCGGCAGGGCGAAAGGGTCCTGCACATCCTTCCAGTTTCCGGGATGTATGGCGACCGAAGCAAGATTTGTTACGCCATACCCTCTTTCTGCCCCCAGCCGCAAATGCGGTACATCGTCCGCACAAATGCCCATCATGGCGCAGGCGACTGAATCCGTCGCAAACGCATCGACGCCGACGAGCACCACTCCCAACGCCTTGGCCTTGCCTGCACTTGGTCCCAGCCCCTCCATCCCGATCGTCCCATCAATAATGGATAGATCGGGACGAAGAACCGAAGACATGTCGGCTATCGCTATATCCAAAGGCTTATCTTCGTATCCCGACAGTTGTGGCAACATGTGTAACTCCACCTTAAAACGTCGCCACAGACACCCCTTCATGTTCTTGACCGATAACGTTACTCCCGTATGCATGTGCGTTTTCATCACGGGAATTGAGACAACAACATCATATTCTGTAATCTCCCTGCATACTTTAAGTGACTTGATTGCAACGCCGTCCGGAATCGCAACAGTCACATACCGACGAACGTCCATATCGATCAACCGGCAATCTCGTCGGTTCGCAATCGCAGCTATACCGCTCGTTTCAAAGGCATCCAACGCGGAAACGCCCGTTATTGGGCTCTCGCCGATGGCAACTTCCGCTCCGCACTCCCGGAAAGCATCAATCGCAGCAGCTACAACCTCAGGATGGGTCGTAACGCCTGTCCCAGGTTGTGCGCATCGACCAACATTTGGCTTCAGTAACACATGCTTGTTCTTTGACGGCGATAAATCAATCTGTGAAAGCGCTTGCCGTGTATTCTCGTATGGATTATCGCCCGATGCCCAGAAAACCGCCGGACGCCGACGGTCAAGCTTAAAAGGCGTCTCCGACAATACTGCTTGGTCGTCAATGTCGTCCTTATCAGTCTTCGAGCAGCCAACCAGATTGTCGCAATCAGATTCTTTCATCGTCTTATTGTCTCTCTATCCGGGTCCTTAACAACGATTCGAATTCCAATTCTATGCCCGCCAGAAATGTCGTTTGGCAAAGGCGTGACCGGAGCCGGATTTCAAGTAGTTCTCAAATGCCTCGGTTTTTTGACCATCGGAGAACCGAATAGCAACAACAACTCTCCAAGGTTTGAATTTGGCCGTATACGGCGACTTTCCGGCGTTGTGTTCTTTCAATCGCTTTCTCAAATCAGCAGTTAGACCGACATATCGTTTTTTTTGCTGTGAGACACTCTGCAGAAGATGCAGTATCAAGAATCTTCGCACATTTCTGTGTATGTCCTTCATCTGGTTATTGACCTCTGCCTATCAGCCCCATGGGCTCCTTAAACGAGATTTTTCACACACATTTCACTGAACCAATCCTACAAGTTTCAAATCTCATAATACCAAGGTACTTGGTCGCATACAATGAAAATTTGTCCAGCGGGGCCTATCCATCACTCCCCAAGACTTTTTACTATCGTTCTTATAATTACATCCTGCTTTCAAGTGGCATTTCTTACCACTTGATATTCGACACCTTTGACCTGGCCCCCGAAAACTGTACCATTGCGGATTAGAGGGTATCCGATAACATTAGTCGGTTTTTTGTTGAAAGGGATACCCAAATGAAACGCAAGTTGCACACAGCAGAACAGATCGTCAACAAGTGGCGCAAGCCATCTTGACGATTAAGACAGGCAGATGCGGCTATTGCCTCGGGCGGCGCCATCGAGGAGGTCTGCAGGCAATTGGGCATCAGCGACGCGACGTACTACAACTGGCGCAGGCAAAGAAGGCGTGGAGTGGAATGGCCGCCGCCATTGTCACCGCAAACAAACAGGCCGCCGAGCGATTTTTGAGCCTCGTCGATTCAGCCAACGTATTCCACAACTGCAGCACGCGCTTTAGCGACGGCTTTAGATACGGCCTCGGCGCAGAAGTCGGAATCAGCACAAACAAAATACACGCCCGCGGCCCCGTAGGACTCGAAGGACTCGTCATTTACAAATACAAACTGCGAGGAACCGGACAAATCGTAGCCGACTACTCCGGCCCGGACGCGAGACAATTCACACATAAGAAGATCGGCGCCGGCGATTATTATTGAGCCGAATCTGCAAAGCCCTGCAACGAAGGCCTGCTTGCTGGTCCAAATGATTGATCTGCAGAGCAAAGCCGGCTGAAAGGGCGTTTTCAGTATTGCTATCGCAGTCAACAGGACAAGAATCCGGCGCGAATGGTTGATTCTCCCTGAATCCGCCGATCGCAAAGAGGCTTTCTCACAATTGACGGCTGACCGGCTGCGCCGATGAGGACGGGTACTTCCGCGACAATCGTTCCACGCACAAAACAGTGTTCATAGTGCTATGAGTCTGTCAATGAATGACAGAACACTAAAATGATTCTGAAATAGTTAAGTTGTATAAGACCTTGGCCGATAAACACAATTAGTGCAGCCCACCAAAATGGGGGGTTGGCTGTCTTGACGTGATAGTTCTGTGCCCATCAGTGGAAGACTCAGCAGAGAATCTTTAGAGGCTGAGGCAAGGTTTTCTGTGTTATACCGCAGGGAACCTGCATCACTTGCCGTCTTTTGGGCACTGCAAGGTTAGGTGAAAGCTCTCTAACGTCATACGGAAAACTGTGCCGAAGTCATGGGGCAATTGCACATTAGGGGTATTACTGAGAAACATGCGGCGATAACCAAAACCACAATAAATATTAACACTCATTTAGGAGAATTTGCTATGCATTTCCTCGAAGAAGCAAAAAAATGGATTGGTGAGGTCACGGAAATTGCCCTGTTGTTAGTCGCTCTTGGTATTGTGGCGGGCATTCTTTTTGGTCCCACGGTTCCTTTCTTTGGACAGATCGTCAAGAATCTCACAGGTTTGCTGGCGACGCTGGGCGAGAATGGGCTTGTCGGCTTAATTGCCCTGGGTATCATTCTCTACCTGTTCCAGAGAATGAGAGCTGCCGCCTAAGATTGCGCTTGTTTGCCTGAGTTTAAACGCACGCGTAGCGTAGATGTTTTTTATTCCACATTAGCTTCTGCAAAGGCAGAAAGAAAAGGAGAACTAAAATGGCAGTTGAAAAAGCAATTGGCTCCAGCAGTCTGGTTGAAGTGATCGACAGAATCCTGGACAAAGGCGTCGTGGTTGATGCCTGGGTGAGGGTCTCGCTGGTGGGTATTGAGATACTCGCTATCGAGGCCAGAGTGGTGGCTGCATCGGTCGAGACATATCTGAAATATGCCGAGGCGATAGGTCTGACTGCAACAGCGGCCTAAGACTTGGTCAGCCGATTGGAGAACTACAATTCTCTAAATGGGAGGTTCTTGCCAAGTCATCCTTGCGAAATTGCTCGAGAGCAACAAGCATGGCTTGCCAAGAAAAACCTCCTCCTGTAAACAAAGGAATCACACCGATGCCACTGGAAGAAGATATCGACAACACTATTGAGAATATCATTTCCTCTTACGAGGCCAAGATTCGGAGTATCGGAGCCATCTTTGACACTACCCACCAGCTCCTCAAAAGTTTCCAGATTTCCTTTCTCGATACAAGGCGGCAACGAGAAAGACTCAACGCGGAACTACGGGACAATCTTGCCCAAAACGAGTCTCTTCGCAAGAGGGATTTCGACAATATGATGCAGGATATTCTTTCAGCTCAAGACCAGAGAGAAAAGCAGGCCAGAGACTTGCTGAATAGTTATCTTGATGAACAGAAGGAAATGGCTGCTATCTTAAGGAGTAATTTGGCTAAGGTTAAAGATGCTCTCGCCCAGGGCCGGGCACAAAGGGCCAGAGAATTCCAAGGGGCGATTAAGGAAATCCTTGCCAAACAGGAAGAAAGGAAACGAAAGGCTATCCTCAAACTTGAGGAGTTTCAACAAGGACAAAACGATATGCTGACAGTGCTCAGACAGCTCTTAGACAAAGGAAGTGAGATCAGGATAAAGGATCTCAAGTTAATGCTCGCCGCCGCCGGAGGCGGGCTTGGCAGCGGCCCAACCACTTCGGTTCGCGGCAGTCGCACGACAAGCCCGAAGCGTAAGCGCCGGGATATACCCCCTCCCTTACGGTCGGGGCTTGTTACGGTCGGGAACGAAGGAATTACCACCTCATCAGCGGCGGTTAATGCAAGTGCGTAGGGTACAAAGGCATGAGAGGCATTATAGATAACGTTATAGCTCCTTACGAGATGCGTGCTGAGGTCCTGGGTGTATTGGTGGCCAACATTGAAGAGGCCTTAAGAGCAGAGTCCGCCGCAGATAGAGAAAGCAAGGCCGATGAACAAGCGAAGAAACTGGCAGATATTGTGAAGGATTTAACCATGGATGTGAACAGTATGCTCACAAGGTTCTGGTTTCAGAAAGAGCGCCACGATAGAAAGAATGAATCAATGAGCGATGAGCAGGCGAAGACTATAGCGGATTTTGCCGGTTTCACAAAGACTCTCACGCAGAACGTGCGTTCACTGCAAAGACAGTTGGATGGGATTAACGGCCAGACCTTTGAGCAGAAACTCGATGAGGAAATAGAGCAAATCGAGAGAGGGGCCAAAAAGAAACTAAGAGAGTTTGATGCGGCCCTAAAGGAAACCAGAGCCGGCCTGCGCAATAACTGGAAAAAACGATTGAAGCAATATGCTGGTAAGGAACTGTAAGATGCGAGCGGGAAAAAAGCAACACAACGTCATTGTTAAGGATAAGAAACTCCTTCAATTGTTGGATGTGGTTATTGCAGGAGTTCCTTATTCGACCCCGCCTTTGGAGCGGCCGGAGATCGTTTGCTTTGCGAGAAGAGTTGAAGAGT
>DATEBC010000162.1:0-4394 GCA_035288065.1 Sedimentisphaerales bacterium
CAGAGGCGCAAATGACGGCCCCACAAGAGGCGGAGATCCCGGCCCCAGGGGTGGAAATGAGGGTCCCAGAGGGGGAAATGAAAGCCCAAGAGGCGAAGATGGCGGCAGGGCTGGGATTAAGCTGCAGGAGCTTGACTTCAAGACGGGACAGGTCGCAAGCGTTTCGGGAGAATCACCCGGAACAGAGCAGGTCTATAAGTTCGAGAAAGACCTCAATGCCAACAAGCACATTAAAGACGCCAAGATTCGAAGCCAGTCACAGGATGCCAAAAGCAAGAAATACCAGTTCTCCATAGAATTCAAGTACAAAAACTTCAGCGACAGGAAGACGCGAAAATGACCTCGTGCTGCGTAGCGACTCGTGCTACGTAGCGAACTTCGCAGAGTAGCAAGCGATATAGAATCAGCGAGACGATAATGCAGAAACTGAGCGAGAAAGACAAAAGAGTTCTGAAAATAGGCGGGATATGTGCGGTGGCCGTCCTGGCGTTTTTCTTTGGGGCGAGCTGGCTTGAGAGCTGGTCGAATGCGAGAGCCGAAGTGAAAATGAGACAGGCCGAGATCGACGACATCAATCTGAGCGGCGGCAAGCAGGCGGGACTGCTTTCGCTTGTGCCTGCTTTTGAGGTGCCTGCAAAAGAGGAAGACCAGAAGAACCGATTCAGGGAGAAGCTCGTCGATCAGTTGAAGGGGGCGGGGATCAACACCGAGCCGTTGAAGGTCATAACTACGAAAAAGCCACTGTACAAGAATTACATGCTCATGAATATACAGTGCAAAGGCAAATGTCAGTTCGCTCAGGTGCTGGATTTGCTTGCCAGGCTTAATGAGAATCCATACCTGGTCGGTATAGAAGCGTTTAAGATAAAATGCGACAAGAACAACCCTCAGGATGTTGAGTTGGATATGACGGTCTCGACGGCGTACCTGCCGGGCTAAGGCTTGGGCAACGGCGAAGTGCGCGGTCAAGGCAAGTATCGGTGTGAGTGCAAAGACGTTGGTTTAGAAAGAGGTCGGCTATGAAGCTTGATTATTTGAAAGGAAGAGAGCGACTGGCGCAGTATGTTCTATTCGGCGTTGCCGGCGTTTCAGTGGTTCTGATGCTGGTCAAGGTTGTGGATTACTTCGCATCATCGGCTAAAGCGCAGGGCATAGTCGAGGACGTCGTCAGCCAGGGGGAGCCCAACGAGGCGGCTGTCAGGGAGAAGCTGGGCGGTCTTAGGGGAATTGCCGATGCGCTTAAGAAGGCGAACCTTTTTGTTCCGCCGCCGCCGAGGCAGCACCCGGTAAGCGCAGTGCTCGGAATAATGGGCGACGAGGCGCTGATTAACGACAAGTGGTACAAGGCAGGCGATAAGATAGGCGACGCGAGGATCGTTGCCGTCGAGCCTACGCAAGTTAAGATCGAATGGGACGGCAGCACGAAGTACTTCGCGCCGCTTGCCTCTGCCGACGGTTCGTCAGGTCCGCCTTCGGGTCGGAAAGGGCGCGACAGGGGCGGCGAGTCCCAAGGACCGGGGCCGACGATGGTTGAGGTGGTCGGGCCGGGTCCGGAACGCGGCGGCTTTGGCAATATGTCGGAAGAACAAAGAGCGGAAATGAGGGCGAGAATGGACGAGATGAGAGCAAACTTCGAGAACATGTCCCCCGAAGAAAGGGAGGCGTTTAGGAATAAGATGCGGGAGAGGTTCGGCGGGGGCGGGCCGGGTGGAGAGGGTTTTGACGGGCGCGGCGGCGGTCGAGGCAGACGGTAGTGACAACCACAGTTGATATGAGGTAACAGAAATGAAAAAGGCAACCGCATTAGTAAGTGCAATCATCGCAATTGTGATGCTGGTCGGCGCTTTGGGTATTGGATTTTCCGTAAAACAGGTCAGAATTCATTTCGCAGAAAAGGCAGCCGGGGCAAAATCTGCTCCGAAGGCGGAACAATCGGGCGAGAAGGCGGCGGGGCCGGTCGGCGGGGAGACAGACCGATCAGCAGAACCGACTGCTGAGCAAAGGGCCGCAAGGCAAGGTGAAAGACCAGGAATGAGGGACGGAAGGGAGAATATGTCCGAGGAGGAGAGGCGTCAACTCATGGCCGAGAGAGGCAATAGACCTGATGCCGGACGCCAAGGGGATGGCGGCAGAAGAACGGGCGGAATGTCCGAAGAAGAAAGGCAGGCAATGAGAGAGAGATTCGAGAATATGTCGGAAGAGGAACGGGCGCGATTCCGCGAGGAAATGCGAGGCAGATCCGGCGGCCGGCAGCGAAGCGACAGGGGTGGTATGCCCGGAGGCTCGCCGGACGGCCGGATCAGGGGCGGCGACGCAGGCGAAAGTGCGACGGACGCGAATCAAGATGCCGACGGCATGGCTCAACCACAATCGCTCTAAGAATTGAGAAGGTAAGTCATCTGACGCTGTCTGAGTGGATGTATGTAGAAATGAGGTGAAAGAATTGAAACGGTCAAAAGCAATATTCTGGATAGTAGTTACTCTGGCATCGGTTTTCATTGTTTACTGGGTCGGCATTCGTCCGCCTGTTGACGGTGCGGCTCGCGGCGCGCCTGATTCAGCGACTATTAAGGAGCTCAATGCTCCGGCGGACGTCAATGCGTCTGCTGACGGCAATGCGCCGGCAAAGCCCGCCGACAAACCCGTCGAGCCGAACGAGCCCGGCAAGCCTGCAGACGCCAATGCTCCTGCAGAGCCTAATGCGCCTGCTGAGCCGAACAAGCCGGGCGAACCAAACAAGCCCTCGGATCCGATGGAGGCCCTGAATTTCAAAGACGTGGAGATGAAAAACGTCATGGAGAAGCTGGCGCGCTGGACGGGCAAGACGATCATCCCGAGCCAGGAATCGATGAGCGTGAAGCTTACCATTTACGCGCCGGACAAGCTGCCGAGAAGCAAGGCGCTCGCGACGATTTACAGCGCCCTGCGAATGAATGGTTTTATTGCCGAGACAACCGACGATACGATCTTCCTGCGGCCCATTAAGGATGCGGCGCTCGGAAAGGTCCCTACAATAGGGGCGGATGAGGAGCTTGCGGCAATTGAAAACAAGGAGCAGATCGTTCAGAAGTTTTTCCAGCTCAAGAGCTACAGTGCGCAAGAGATGTCATCCGTGATCTCTCCTATGATCGGCGAGCACGGGCACATCACCGCGGATGAGAATGCACGCAGTCTGCTGGTTATCGACACTGTCTCAAATCTGATGCGTCTGGAGCGGATTATCAGCCAATTCGATATTCCCTCAGCCGAGCAGACCGTCACCCGAGTTTTCGAGATTAAGTACGCCGACCCCTCTGAGATTGTCCAGATGTTGAATATACTATTGGCTCAGGACGCCGGCGGCAGGTCCGGCAGGGGGGCGAATTCTGAAAGAGACAGATTTCGCCAGTCTTTTGGGGGCGGGTATTACCCAAGGCCCAATCCGGAGCCTGCTCCTGAGGGCCCGGTAAAGAGGAGTACGACGGAAGGCGCCCCAAGCGTTGTGGTCGGGACTACTCGCGGGCCGATTATTCTGATCCCTGAGCCAAGGCGCAAATGGATTATCGCCAGGGCCTCGGCTGAGGACATGGAGCGGCTCGCAGAGTGGATCGATAAGCTTGATAGGGAAGAGCCGATCGCGTCGGATTATGAGATTGTCAACCTGCGATATGCGGATCCCGAAGAGATTGAAGACAGCCTTGGGGACGGTTTCAGGGACCTGCCTGGGGTCGAGTTCCTTCCGAGCGTTCTTATCGAGCCGCTGAGGCAGACCCAGCAGGTAGTAATCTTCGGCAGGAAAGACCTTAGGGATCTCATCAAGAAGATGATCGAGGAATTGGATGTTCCGCCTGGATTGTTCGAGACGCGGCATTTCCCCTTGAAGTACGCCGACCCCGACCAGATAAAGACGATGATAGAGGAACTGTTCACCGAGACGAGCTCATCACGCAATCCTTATTCGTCGGGCTATTATGGCGGCTACGGCGGTTATTACGGCGGTTCCAGCAGCCGCTCCAGAAGTTCGTCGTCATCAGCCGACGAGGTGAAAGTCATATCCTATGTGACGCTCAAGCAGGTTACTGTCATTGCGTCGCCTGAGAAGATGGAAGATGTCGCAAAGCAGATAGCAGAGTGGGATAAGCCCATCGATGTGGAGGCCGTCAGGCCGAGAATAATCGAGTTGAAGAATTCCGACCCCGTCGAGATGGCCCAACTGCTCAAGACGCTTTTCAGTGAGGAGACAACCTCAAGAATGTCCATCTTCGACATTATCTACCGTGGCAGCGGCATGCAGGAGAAGCAGAAAATTGTCGGCCCTCTCTACGGGCAGTTGACCTTCGAGGACGTTCCCGGGACGAAGAAGATTATCGTAATAAGCAAGATTCCCGAGGCTTACGACGTTATCGAGCAGTTGA
>DATEBC010000163.1:0-8698 GCA_035288065.1 Sedimentisphaerales bacterium
CCCCGCCACGGCCCGGCTCAGGCTGACGGGCGAAAACTCCTCCAGAGAAAACATGCTCAAGATTAGCCCGATCGGGTACCACACAAAGATCAGAACCACCACCGCCAGGAGCGGCTTTCTAAGCACGGTCCCCACCAGAAATCCGAGCGAGACGAGGAACGTGAGCACCAGGCCCACGACAAACAGAACGCTGATAACGCCATAGACGCGTACTGAATCCTCGCGAACGGGCCGATCGGCTAATGTCACCACCAGAATTGCAGGGACAACCACGACCAGATAAACCGCCAAGACGACCGCCACGCGGGCCGACCATGCGGCAAGCAGGTATTCCCACCGGCTCACCGGGCGGCTCAAAATGCCGTCGGCCAAAGCCTCTGCTGTCGATCCCGATACCGGGCTGACTCCGAGCGCCACAACCACGAAGAACCAGGGAAAAACTAAGTATGGAAACAGAACCGATGCGATCAGCGGCGCATCCTGAAATTGAGTCCAGTTTCCGGCAACGAGGAAAAAGGTCAGCAGGGCCGTCCCTGCCAGCCAAAGTCGAACCAGACGACTGGCCCACAGGCCCGCCAGATCGTGACGCAGAATCGCCGCGTAAGGCATCAGCCGCGTGCCGAGTTTCGAAGTTTCATCGACCGAATCCATGTGCTTCATCCTCTTGCAGCAATTGCAGATAAGCGTTCTCGGTGGCATTCCGGCCCGAATGGATTGCCTGGAGCGAGAGATTGCACGCATCGACCGCCTTGAGCACCTCGGCCAGGGCGCCGGACCGGCTGCGACCCTCCGCGATTCCGACCACCAGTGTCTCGCCGGGGCCGATGCGCGCCTCGATGCCTTCGAGTCTCGAAGCCTCCTGGGCGAGGCGCAGGAGATTCTCATTGTCGCCTTCCAGCTCGAGGGTGAAGGCGTCGTGCCGAAGACGACGCTTCATATCCTGCATTGAGCCGGTGAAAATCATCCGGCCTTCGTGCATAACGCCGAGATGGTCGCAGATCTGATCGATATCGCCGAGAATGTGCGTTGCGATGACTATAGTCTTGGTCTTTCCCAGCTCGCGGATAAGGTCGAGCGTGAATCGCCTCGCCGACGGGTCAAGCCCGGCCGTCGGCTCGTCCCAGATTAGCAGCGGAGGGTCCCCCACAAGCGAAGCGGCTATCCCAAGACGAGTGCACATCCCGGTGGAAAACGTTCTGATGCGCTGTTCCGTAGCGCCGAGCAGGCCCACCGCTCGGAGCAACGCTGATATCCGCGGCTTGCGGACTTCACGCCGAAGACGCAAGAGCCGGCCCAGAAGGTCGAGATATTCGATCGGATGCAGGTTGCCGGGCAGCCTCGGGTTTGTCGGCAGATAGCCTATTTGCGAACGCACCCCGACAGCATTGGGGCCGCACACCTTGCCAAAGACCTCCGCCCGCCCGGCAGTCGGTCGCTGCAATCCCAACAGTAAGCGCAACGTGGTGGTCTTCCCGGCGCCGTTAGGCCCCAGCAGCCCGAAAACACAGCCCTGCGGGACCTCCAGATTCATATCGTTGACGGCTATCAGCCGCTGGCCGTAGATCTTCGTCAAACGCTCCGTTCGAATCGCCGGTTCCATCTTAGACTCGTGCACCTTGCCGCAAAACTCCGCCACTTAGCGACAAATCCGCCTGTGGCGGAATCAATATCGAATTCGAATATCCACCCTTGCGGGAGTCAATTATCAATTATCAATTATCAATTATCAATCATCAATTATCAATCGGTTATGCCGTCTTGTTGTCCAGGAATCCCTCGAGTTTTCTCGCTCTGACGGGATGTTGCAGTTTGCGTATCGCCTTGGATTCCACCTGCCTGACCCGCTCCCGGGTAACCTTGAAGATCCGCCCCACCTCTTCGAGCGTATAAGTATATCCGTCCCCGATCCCGTATCGCAGCTTAATAATCTCCCGCTCGCGGTATGAGAGGGTCTTGAGCACGACATCGATCCGCTCCTTGAGCATCTCCTGCGTCGCCGAGGCAACCGGCGAATCGATAGCTTCATCTTCGATGAAATCGCCGAAGTAGCTGTCCTCGCTCTCGCCTATCGGTCGATCCAGGCTGATAGGATGCTTGGAAATCTTGAGCACCCTTCGGGTCTCTTCGACGCTCATATCAGCCTCTTTGGCGATTTCTTCGACGGTGGCTTCCCTGCCCAACTGCTGATGGAGCACCTTGCCGGCGGTTCGCAGACGGCTCATCGTCTCGATCATGTGAACGGGGATGCGAATCGTCCGGGCGTGGTCCGCGATTGCCCTGGTAATCGCCTGCCGAATCCACCACGTCGCGTATGTGCTGAACTTGTATCCCCGCCGATACTCGTATTTGTCCACCGCCCTCATCAAGCCGGTGTTTCCCTCCTGGATCAGGTCCAGAAAGCTCAGCCCGCGATTGCGATACTTCTTTGCTATCGAAACCACGAGCCTCAGATTCGCGCTCGAGAGCATCCTCTTGGCGTTTTCATATTGGGTGAAGACCCTGTCAAGCGCACGAAGCCTTTTGTCTAATTGCTTCGGCGTCTCCATCACCAGCTCCTGCAAGCCCGCCAGCTCCTGCCTCATGTCAACGATGTCCTCAGTCGTCAGATCGCCGTCCGGCCCTTTGGCGATACTATTCTCCAACTGGCGCATCTTCTGGTAGATGCCGTGCAGCTTGCTCTTCACCGGCTGAATCCGGCTCGTTCGAAGACTCAGCTCCTCCAATAGCGTCGCTACCTTCTGTTTGTTTCTAAGCATCCGCTTCAACAGCTCTTTGGACTCCTCAACGCTCTTGGCGTCGCGCGTCTTTCTGAAAATGCTCTGATTGATTGCCAGAAGCGAATTAACCGTCCGGAGGTTTACAGCCAGACGTTTCTTTAGCACGCCCTTCGTGGTATTGCCGCTGGTCCCGGTCTTCAACGTCCGATCAAAAGACATAATGCCGCTATCGACCTGCTGCAAAAGCTCAACCGAGTTGCGCGCACAATAATCGCTCTGCAGCATTTTCCGCCTGAAACCCATCCGCGTTATCTCGATCTTTCTCGCCAGCGTAATCTCCGACTTTCGAGTAAGCAACGGTATCTGCCCCATTTGGGTCAGATACATCCGGATAGGATCATCGACTTTGCGCCCGCTGCCGGTCTCGACGAGCTCTCTTTCGAGCAGTTCGTCGCTGTCCTTTGTGCTTGGTTTGGAATCCGGCGCTTCATCTTCCTCTGAAGCATCCTCCTCTTCTTCGCCAATGGCGAAATCGCCGTCTTCTGCCTTGTCAAGTTTCTCCGCTCCTACGTCGGATTCATCGACCAGTGTGATTCCCATTGCGTCAAAGGTGGCCAGCAGCTTGTCGAGCCGGTCGGCGCTGACGCCCATTTCGGGAAGGTTGTCGTTGATCTCCTCGTATGTGAGGAATTCCTTCTCCTTACCCCTTTTCAGAAGCATCTGGATCTGCTCTTCGGCATCTACGGGTATCTCCGTCGTTTGAGGCGGACCCTGGGCTTCCGGCTTCTCCGCGACATTGTTTTCTTCGACGTTGGACTTGCTTCGATCTGTTTCTGTTCTTGCCACTTCTTAGCTCACTCCGCCCGAGGCGGACTTACGTTCAACCTACTTCTAAAGGTCGGCAACTCGCCAAATCACTACTATAGTTATAGACAGTCGGGTTCAAAAGTCAAGTCGAGGACCGAAAAATGCGTTTTCAGTGCTGCTAATCGGGTTTGCAAAGCAATTAGACACCTGGTTTTTGGGAATTATCCGCGAGGTGGCCTTGTATCTTGGCATTAGGGCTTGATTTTTGAAGGTATGCTCAATACTGTGTTCGGGATGGCAGTGTTATTGGAAGTCCAAATCACGGGTCAGCCCTATGTCTCCAGCCCGGTGGGCGTGCTGACGGTTCTTTGCGGAGTCGGGGCGTTCTTCTTCCTGCTCGAAGGATGGACCAAGTGGAGGCTGTTCAATTATTTTCCGCCTCTGATTTTCATCTATGCAATACCGGCGATAATGTCGAACACGGGCATCCTGCCCAATACTTCACCCGTGTATGACTGGCTCAGTTCGACGGTGCTGCCGATGTTTCTTGTCATCATGCTCCTGAAGGTGGATATCGCATCCACCGTGCGGATGATGGGCAGGGGGATATTTGTAATGCTGTTCGGGACAGCCGGTGTGGTGCTCGGGGCTCCTATCGCCTATCTGCTTGTCCGCGACAAATTGCCCGAGTCGTTGGATGCGTGGAAGGCGTTTGGGGCGCTGGCGGGAAGCTGGATCGGAGGAACGGGAAATATGGCCGCTGTCGCCGAAGGACTCGAGACAAGCGGGCAGGCCTTCGGCCTTGCCGTGCTCGGTGACAACCTCGTTTATATTGTGTGGCTCCCGATTCTTCTCGGGTCGAAGAACCTGCATCGAGTATTCAATCGTTTTACGCGGGTCGATGAGAAGCGAATTGCGATGCTCGAATCGGCTCAGATTGTGCGCCAAGCCGAGCAGAAACAGATTAAGACGAGACATTTTCTCTATCTTCTCGCGCTCGGACTTGCCTGCACGTGGCTCGCGGGGACTATTTCGGGCAAGCTTCCTGAGATCAAGCCGGTCTTGACGACCTCGACTTGGAAGATATTGCTGGTCACTACGATGGGCCTTGTGCTTTCATTGACTCCCGCCAGGCGGATTCCTGCCAGCCATGAATTGGCGATGGCTCTTGTGTATATCTTTGTGGCGAATATGGGGGCGAAGGCCGATGTCTCCGGGCTTACGGGTTCGGCGGCCTGGTTTATTCTGGCATGCTATATTTGGATTGCCGTCCACGGGGCCTTTTGCGTCCTGGGGGCCTACCTGCTGAGAGTGGATATTCATTCCACTGCGATTGCCAGCGCCGCCAATATCGGCGGGGCCGCCAGCGCACCCGTCGTCGCCGCTCATCATAACGAGAAGCTCGTCCCCGCCAGTATCCTGATGGCGCTTATCGGCTATGCCATCGGCAACTACGGGGCCTTCGCCGCCGCGTGGCTGTGTTATTGGCTCAGTTACTGACGTGCGCTAAGGTTGGGGAAATCCCCATCTTCACGACATTGAGGTCAGAAACGCAGGCGAATAGACGTAAGCCCGTGAGAGTCCAAATTGAGTGCTGCTTTGCCGTTGGCGATTCTGATGCTCCAATCTCTTTCCGGACGGGACGCAGGGTAAAAGGGCTACCAGAAAAGCCCGTATTTTGACAACTGTATCCACGCTCAGCTGGCAGGCCTGCACATAAGGTCCTTCGTTCGGTTCGCGGCAACCGCACACTACGGGGCCTGAATCTCGCAATAAATTCTTTCCACACCACCTCCTGTAAAAAGTGAAATCGAGGGAGACGCCACCGACCAAACCAGCTATAAGGCGCACCCTCATCGCTTTGGCCAGCATAGTCATCAACGGTCATGTCCAATGAGGGAAACACATTGGACGGCAAAAACGCAAAAGCCTCAAAGTACCTTGCGTCCCGACTCTTTGCTTACTCATACCCAAGAGAATTAAGCGGTGGTAAAGTCCCGTTCCCAACAATCTTCCATCCTCTGGGTTTTTCCTTGTTGATCTTAGGGGTCTTGGGTATATAAGGCTCGATTCGCTGCAGTATCTCGTTTAAGGATTGCCGGGCAGGATCGAGACGGTTTGGCTTATTCTTTTTCATACAAGTTCTCCCGGTCACTCTAAACACGCAGCGCTGTGGCGGTAGATTCCAGTATCTTTCGAGAATGAGTCGATACAACCCAATTAGCCCTGATGAATAATTCCCAGATCAAGTTCCACAGCACAGAGCGCAACTCAATTTCTTTGACCTTGACACCACATTTCATAGCTTCGACCGTCGTAATCATACGCCCGTGCGACATGGTCTGTTCTTGTATCAGAAAGGGCGATATTCTTTCTCGTATCCTATCTTCCGACAGACGAAACATCATCCCTGATTTAAGCAACTTGATTGAGATACTCTCAGAAAGAGCCTGCGCAGACCTCAATTGCTCAATATGCCTTGCATCGTAGCGCGCCAACTGTTGAACCAACGTCTCTAATCGTTTAGCCTCCCCTGATATTGCTTTTTCCATTAGTCGCTCATAGGATTTCACGTACTCTTGCGCTGATATCCATTCTTCCCTTCCTGCATCATTTACGTATTTCAGCTGGGGGTCCACTGGGCCCAACTCGGCGGTGTGACTCATGTGAATACGCGAAGCACCAAAACAGATCAGAGTGGCTGCCGACTTAGCACTGTGCGGGACTAATACCTCGAATTGGCCGCCAGAGTAAGCGCGGCAGACATTGACAATCCGCTCTGCTGCAAGGCCTGAGCCACCTGCGGAGTTCAAGATTAAGATGATTCTGCCTGTCGAGTGCTCGACAGACAGGATGTTCTCGATCATCTCTGCATCGTTGTCTGCGATCATAGCTTCTTCGGTAGCAAACGATGTGAAATATACAATAACCTTGCCTCTCAGCCGCTCCTCAATTTTCTGAATAAGTTGTCTGCGCAGTTCCCATCCTTGGGCCACCTCTTGACTAATGCGAGCCCAAGGACTATCAGCAATCATGGACGGCGTCGCCGCCCGTCTTTTCATCCTTTTCTTGTGCACTTTTACCATAACGACAACTTATTGATGAATTTGTATCTTTTACCCTCTCCCTTCACTGCCCTTTTCGTGATTTCAGCACGCTCGCACGCAACTTGCCTCGTGCTTACGGCGTGGTGGCTTTCCGCCCCGATAGATCACCGGGCACACCCGCAAAGGCTTCTTTTTTTAGTCACTGTAGTCCGTTTAGCCTGCAATTGCCGAATGCTTTTGTCAACATCAGAACTGGCAAGCTGGTTCAAATGTAAACCGTTTGCAAGCAATCATTTCAGCACGCCAGCATGGTATTCTATATCGGCAAAACACTGCTGTCAAGTTAAATCTCAACCACCCTCACTTCTCCCAAACCCACCAATCAAATGAGACTTCATTCAACCTACCGTCTCAGGGCGGCACGCCCCATTTTCTTGATCAACCCTTGGGATAGGCCCAGGGCCGTCGGTATTCCCGTTTCAAGAGCTTGTTCGCGGCTTTGTCTGCGAGGATTTCTTCTTTCTGGCCGTCCCATTTTATGCTTCTGCCGAGCTTGTATGAGAGCATCCCCAAGAGGCTCATATTGGTCGAGCGGTGGATCAGCTCGATGTCGCAGACCGGGCGTTTTCCGGTTTCTATGGCGTTCAGGAAGTCGGCCCAGATCTCCTTGATGTTCTGGCTGTCCGGTTCGTTTAATTGGGCGTCTTCGTGGATTTCTTTTTGGCCCCTGCCGAGCGGGTAGAACGTCCAGCCGTTGATCCAGCCCATGTGGAATGTGCCTTTTGTCCCGTAGAAGAAGCAGCCGACGCTTTCGCTCTTCTCCGCCGTGTTGCCTGCGAAGTCCCTATGCTCCCAGTGTGCGGTGAATTTGTCGAATTCGAATGCCGCGATCAGGTGGTCGGGCGCATCGGTGGTTTGCTCCTTGTCGGTATAGACCGCCGGGCCTTTGATCGGTCTGCCGCCGGCGGCATATACGCTCTTGGGCCATTTCTCCTCCATTACCCACAGGATTTGATCCATCCAGTGCACTCCCCAGTCGCCGAGCGTCCCGTTTCCGTAGTCAAGGAATTGCCGGAAGCCCTTGGGGTGAATCTTTGTGTTGAAGGGGCGCAGCGGGGCCGGGCCGCACCACATATCCCAGTCGAGCCCCTTGTGCGGCTCGCTGTTCGGGGTCGGCCCTTCCGCCCCGCCCCCGTAAAGCACGAACGCGCGGACCGCGCCGATCTTCCCGGCGCCGCCTTCCTGGATGAATTTGCGCCCGGAGACGTTATGCGGCGAGAGCCGTCGATGAGTGCCCACCTGGACGACGCGGTTGGCCGCGCGGGCGGCGTTGACCATCGCCCGGCCCTCCATAACAGTATGACCAATTGGCTTTTCGACGTAAACGTGTGCCCCGGCTTCCACCGCCGCTATCGTGCAGAGCGGATGCCAGTGGTCCGGCGTGGCGACAATGGCGATATCGGGCTTTTCCTTTTCCAGCATCTCGCGGTAGTCCTTGTATTGCTTGGGCGTATCGCCGGTAAGCTGCTTGACCTTTGCCGCCGCCGGGTCGAGCTGGTTCTGATCCACGTCGCACAGGGCGACCATCTTGCACCGCCCGGAGGCGATGGCTTCAGAGGCGATGTTCATCCCCCACCAGCCCGAGCCTATCAAGGCCGTGCGATATGTCTTGACGCGGGCGGCTGTTACGATGTTGGGAAAAGCCAGTGCTGCGCCTGTGGCGATAGAGGTTCTGATAAAGGTTCGGCGGTCTATAGACATGGTCAAGACTCCCTTCTTTCGTTGCATAATTGTCAGAATTCCATTTTCATCACCAAAGCCGCCCCAACCACAGCAGGCGACCTCCAAACCCGCATTATGCACATCAGGCCGCAAAAGTCAAGCAAAAAATGCCCTTTGCTGGGCCTGATTCTGCCTGTCCTTTTTTGCTCAAGATTTAGACTCCAATAAAGTTGTTGGCAATTTGAAGAGCTGTTATAATCATTCTAAAGGCTTCTGCAAAATTGCAGGTTAGGCCTACTTAATAAAAGAAAAAATCCCTTCTTGATTTTTTCTTTTTAACGCGAACATATTGTCAAACAAGAGGTTAGGTGATTATTGAAGAAAATCACAAAGACGATTTTCTTC
>DATEBC010000164.1:0-3923 GCA_035288065.1 Sedimentisphaerales bacterium
TTTATTCGTGAAGCTGTCTTAAGGGCTCCCTCCATATCTCCTTGGAATGCTTGGTCCAGTGCAATCATGCCCAATAAGTTGAGTTTATCCTGATCACCTGGGATTTTAGAGGAGGTCTTGCGAGCAGCCTTCAAATCCCCGGCCATCGCCTGAGACATCCCTAGGTGACCCAACGCAAAGGCCTTATCAGATGCATTCTTCATGGCAGCAATAGTCTCATTAATTCCCTCTACATCGAGAGCATCTGCCTGGGCCATCGCGATCTTACGCAGCAGCTCAGCCCTTGAGGATTCGTCTTCAACCCTTAATGCTACCTCAAAGGCTTGATTCAATATCTTTTTGGCCTCTAAAAGCTCATCTGCCGTGACTTTCAGAGGCACGGCAAAAATCAATAGTAACGCGATCGCGATACGAGAAAATGCTGAGCTTTGCATCATTTCTTACTTCCTTGGCTTTCGAGCCCTAAACCTGTTCTAGTATAAATCGAATGTAGGGATTCGTCAAAGCATTGGAAGATCAATAGATAGGCGTTTTGGTGGGGAGAATCGAAAAGGGTGGGGTCAGGTGATCGTCCGGTGGTTTCGGCGCCCAGAATAGCGCGTATTTACATGTGTAATCTGCTATATTGCCGATGGTTTCTTTCATGTTAGTTACAGGAAGGAATGACGCCACCTACGAATGCTCGAGGGACAAAAGCGCACGAATTAAGGATTACAAAAAGAAAGAGATTATAACGTGACCAAGCTAACCGGCCGCCCGCTTGCGGGCGGGCCGGTTGAGCGCGCGGTTATGCTACTCAAGGGGGATGCGGTTCTTGTTTTGGGCGAGCCACCGGTCAAAAGTCTGCAACGAGGGGTTGAGGGCTCGGGCGACATCGAGGTTGCGCGCGCCGCAGTAGACTTGCTCGAAGTCGCGCGTGAACTGGAACATGTTGCCGAGATCCTCGGCGCCCGGGAAACCGAAACTCCGGTACACCTCGGGTGGCACATCGTTGTATCGCACCTCTTGACCCAGCGCCTTCGTGAGCGCGGCGGCCATCTGCGCGCCGGTCAAATGCTCGCCGGCGATGCCGACGGTCTTGCCGATGAACTCGCGGCCCTTCTTGAAGATGCCGTAGGCGCACTTGCCGATGTCCTCGGCGGCCATGCCCGGGAGCTTCTTGTCGCCCATGGGCAGTGTGATAGCCAGCTTGCCATCCGGGCCCTTCTTGGGGCCCATGCCGAAGTAGATCAGGTTATCCCAGTAGAATGACGTCAGCAAGAACGTCGTTGGCAGGCCGAGCTCGATGAACACCTGGTTGGCCTCGCCCTTGGCGTCGTAGTGCGGCACCTTGTACTTGCCCATGAGGGTGGGCATACGGCTGTCGCTGAGAGGCACCCACTTGCGCGTGTCTTCGAGGGTGGACCAGATGACGTGTTCTATGCCGGCGTGCTTCGCCGCCTTGGCCATGGCGTTGGCCTCGGCCACCTCCTTCTCGGGCGAAAAGTGCGCCCAGAAGAACGTGACGCAGTACACCCCGTACGCGCCTTTGAACGCCCTCTTCAGACTCTCCAGGTCGTCGACGTCGGCTGCGACGACCTCGGCGCCCAGCTTTGCCAGCGCTTTCGCCTTGTCGGAATTGACGTCTCTTGTAAGTGCTCGCGCGGTGAAGCCGGTACTCACGTCGCTCAAGATGGCGCGGACCAAGCCGCCGCCCTGTGCGCCGGTTGCACCCACTACCGCGATGATCTTCTTTTCAGCCATGTCGACCCTCCTTGTTGAGTTGGAACGGCCATGTGCGAAGCCTAACGGATTGCGCCTCGTTTCTGCTCATTCTCGTTGAATCGAATGCCGTGAGTGCGTCAAACTCCTAGTGAAGCCTTAAGTCGGCTCGATCTCAGGGACCGCGTTAGTTGGGCGGAACAAGCTTCGGAAAAGGGGACAGGCTACTTTTCCGCGGGGGATCTGAGCGCGAGGGATGCAATGGGAAAAGTAGCCTGTCCCCTTTTCCTTTTCGAGGATGCGCTTTTTCATAGGATTGCTAAATTGATATTCATTTGCTCTTACCGCTCCGCGGCTAACGCCCTGCGCTTCTGTTGCCGAGCGTGCGTCGGCCAGCAGCAAGCGTTTGTTAGACGGCGTTCACGGTGCCGGGACGTGACGCGACCGCATCCGCGTGTCTGACCCAAGTGTTGCCGATCTTGCCGGATAGTTCTCCCCCACACCCTCTTGGCAGTTTTTCCAGGAGAATGTGGGGGAGCGATCATCCGTTCCCCGTCCAGCGGCACTGCTCGCACGTCACCGCTCAGGAGGCGGGGGTGAACACGGAGAAGGTGAACCGGTACGCCTGCTGTGTGGCGTCGTACTCGGCGTGGAACTTGGTCGGGTGTGCGCCCGCCAGCCCCGGGACGTCCGGGATCGGCAAGTCGAACGACTGCTTCCGCATCAGCATCGCCTTGGAGAGCATCGGCTCGATGAAGATCGGCCTTCCCTTGTAGTACCCGATCACCATGCTGCCGCTGAACGCGTCCTTGCGCTCGATCTCCGACGCGAGGAGTGCGTGCATCCCCATCTGCGGAACGCAAAGGCCGATGAGCGCGGGCACGCCCATCATCCGGGCCATCTCCGGCGGAAGCGGGATGTCGGGGAGGCCGTACGCGGCCGGGAGGGTGGCCGGCTTGCTCAAGTCCTTACAATCCATCGCCGCCCGCTCGGAGGGGGCGACCGTATAGAAGTGAAAGTCGAAGTGCGGCGTCATGTACGCGCCCGGCGGGTGTCCACCGGCTTCCCAATACATGGTGAGTTGCGTGAGGCCGCCCTGCCGGCGGACGGGTTCCGGCATGTCGATCTCCGCAGCAGCGGCAGGCGGCCACACCATCGGCTGGTCGGCCGGCGCATTCTCGATACTTGCCAGCGGCACCACCGCACCGGCCTGGACCAGGTTCGTTCCCTTGGTCTTGGCCCAGGTGCACACCTGTGCCTTGAAGACATCGGCGCAGGCTCCCTTCACCTCCACGAGCGGCGCTTCGCCCGTGCAGGCGCCCACGGCGAGCGCCAGCAGGATGGCGGAAATGGTTCGGACGCGGTGCGACATGGTGTTCCTCCGGTGAGGTTGGACGCACGGCCCGGGATGGCCGGGCCGAAAGCAAACAAAGTGCGCCATCTAACTATGTTTAGATTGATCCGCATAATCTGCGGAACATTGATTTACGATCCGTATAATACGCCATTGATAAGGAGATTACAACCCCTGTAATCTCCTTGATCTCAGCCACTTGAATCCAGTAGGCCTGGTTATCGTTGCGTCTGATGCGAATCCGCATAAGACCCACTGCTTCCCACTTGAAATCTATAACGAAGAGGAAAGTTCCAAATTACTCGGCTTCAGGAAGAAAGTTCGCACTGGAGGATAGGTTAAACTTAATTCCTACAACTTAGCCGATCGGTAGGCATCGACCACGCTCCAGACGGCAAGGCCAAGAAGGGCCGCAGCGAATAGTAGGGCCATCAAGGATGGCTCGGCCAGCAGCAATCTTCGTCGTATGACGGCACTCAACACCATCACAGCGATGAGGAACCCTGCCCCCTTTAGCCACTGGCGGTTGTAAAGCTGTCCCGCGCCGGGTAGGATTGCCGAAAGTCCGGCAGCCAAGTTATTATGTTTCATTGATCTCCCCTCCGGTTAAAGGTTCAAGATGTTGACAATCTCTTCTTGTTTCAATCGATTCCGAAGTCGGCCCATGTGTCAATAATGCCCTTTTCTAGAATCATCGTTTGCGATAGAACCACCAGGCCATCGTAGCCGGAAGTCCAAAGAACAGTGCGAGGGATAAGACAAACAGGGTTGTATTTTCATAAGGTATGGTCTGAAAATTCATTCCGAAGAAGCCCGCCAGGAAACTCAAGGGTAGAAAGATTGTGGCAACGACTGCGAGTCGTTTGAT
>DATEBC010000165.1:0-3125 GCA_035288065.1 Sedimentisphaerales bacterium
GTTGCCGGCAAAGCTGCCCGGGAAGATCCCGTAGCCGGCGTTGTCGTCGCCAACGGAGTAATCGTTGATGTCGATTATGTTGCCGTCGGTCGCGACGATGTCCAGGGCAAAGGCCCTGACCAATTCCGTCTCGCCCGTAGCGTCATAGCTGATCTCGATCACTCCATCGCCGAGATCGGTCAGTATTATCTCGACATCCGCCCGCACCGAAGCGCAAAGGAACAGTGCGGTTAGTATCAGAGCAATTCTTCTCATTTTAGATACCTCCATTTTAGGCGCAAGTCCGTACTTGCATCTCCGGCAAAACCTGCGACGGCCTCTTAGCACATTTCTTCATTTCAGACCTCCGCCGAGGGGTTCAGCCTCGTCACATACAATATACAGGATGGGCCTATAATTGTCAAGGGAAAATAGCTGAAATCAGTATGTCGCCAAGACGCCCCGATGGAATTGAATTGACTGCGCCGCACCCGATGTCTATGATTTCGGCCTGTTGACAATGGATTTGGCCATCGAGCATCGAGGATCGAAAATGCTTGTCGGGGTAATGACGGCACAACTGCACATGCACGGGATAACCTCGCTCAAGGCAAAGAGGAGCATAGTCAAGGGTCTTATCGGCAGGCTCAAGAGCAGGTTCAATATCTCCGTCTCGGAGGTGGATGATCAGGACATCAAGACCAGCGCCGTCATCGGCATCGCGGTAGTCACCAACGACAGAACGTTCATAGACAAGCAGTTCGACAGCATCATCAACTTCATGCGAAACGACGGACGCTTCTATCTCGGCCAAGTTGAACGGGAAACGTTCTCATAACCGCATATTAGGTCTTCGATACCCCCTGCAAATCCTGATGTATGATGCGGACGAGGCTACTATTCACTCCAAGTCACTCTAACAAAACTCCACCTGTCATTCCGAGTCCGCCAAAGGCGGAAGGAATCTATTCAAACAGCTTCGCGAAGCGATTCCTATTCTTGAAGTCAGGTTTTGTCAGAGCCCCCAAAGTATCCTCGCTCAGAACAGGTCTCTGACGTCATAGACGTGGGTCTGCCACTTCTCCTTGAGCGAGTCTTTTGTCGCTACGGTGATTACTCCGCCTTCAACTACGTAACCGAGCTGCCCGGGACTGCCGGCAACGGCCATCAGCAGCGACTTCAACGCTACGCCGAGCGGGACGCCCGATATCCCGTCCATTCCTATCGCGGTCTCCTGGTCTATCGCCGCATTCTCGTAGAGGTCACGCCAGAGCACAATCAGCCGCAAAGGCGGATCAACGGAATTCTTCACGTCGTCTATCGCCTGCCCGAAAATCGTATCCCGCGTCCAGTGCGAAAAATCGACGGGCGTCTCCAACTGTTTTTCGAGCGACGCGAAGGTCTTCCTCGGCTGTGCAGCGACGGCTTTCGCCGGCCTTACGAAGCCGAGCGATTCGAGGACCTTGCGAATCCGCAAATCGCTGCGAGGGTCTTTGACGCCGCTGATTGGGGAGGCCTCGATACGGATAATGTCATTCGGGTCCAAGCGAGCGGATATCGGATCAATATAAGCCATCGGCAGGCTCGGCATATAAGAAGAGACGTGCGTCCAGAATGCGCCGAGATAACACCGCTCTCTGTCGGCAACTACGACAAAAGGTACGCCCCAGACACTCGGGGCAGGAATGCGTCCTCTGACTCCGGCAGCCAGCTTCAGAGTATGCTGATCCCACTCGTATCCGAGCGTGTCCTTCTCCGTGATAATCGGTCCAGTGGCAAGATGAAGCTGCTCGAGCGTAATTTCATCCGGCTTGCCGGCGTCAATAGCATCCGCGACAAGGTAAATCGCGAAACGATATTTGTTCTTCGTCGGTTTAGGCTCAAACATCTTCAACCGATTCCACGGTTTGCCCTGGAAAGGTCCATAGAATGGATTTCCGCCCGGATGGCCCGGCTCGAGCGATACGTAGTACAGGTCTTTGGCGGGCGTATAGTAAATCACGCCCTCGCACCAATGCTCCGGATGACGCGCGACAACAACATTCTTTCTCAGGCCAAGCACGTTCGGATCGCACGGGTCGCGCTCGTACAGGTCCGGCAATTCGGCAAGGCTCTCAATCTTCGACGCGCTACTCAGATCGAGTCCGCAAAACTCAAGCTCCTTCTTGCGGGGGAATCTGCGGGCCTGGAACTCTTTGAGGATATCGCGAGCCGCGTCTATGCCGGTAACGGTGCCGCCTTGGACTTTGGCCCTCGTTGCTGCCGGCTCAGCGCCGATGAGCAGAAGAGCCGCCAATTCCACAACCAACGAAAACGCGGCTGGCCGTCGCCTATCCATAACTGCTTACCAATCTGCGGTTCCGGCAACGTGACTTTGACTCTTAATTGAGTCGCCAGGCAGTCCACATAATCGCCTGCAAGAGGACCTTGCGGTAATTCGGATTTGCATAAGCCTTGCCGTCGTGCCCCAACTGCAAGCCACACACCCTGCTCTTGTTGTACTGCCGCACCCAGCAGACGCTTTTGTCGCTTTCAGGATGATCAACGGTCAACAAAACGTGATTATCCTTCTCGAAGCCGCAATATTTGTAGCCCTCATCGTGTATCTGGAAATCCTCCAGCCCGCGAGTGACTGGGTGCAACTTATCCGCAATCTTGATCTCCATATCGAGGTCATGCTTGTACGTGCTGACTGGAATCTCTTTGTCGCCTTCCTTGGTCGGCTTGGTATAATATTTGCCGCCGGCTATCTTCTTGAACTTAGGCCAGTCCTGAAATGCGCCCATATTGTGGTGCAGTGCGACAAATCCTATCCCGCGGCCAAGCAGCTTCTTGAAATTCTCCTGACGCTTTGGCGAGATGTTCTGCGTCATATTGTACATCACAACAACGTCGTAATCCCAATTGCTGATGTCCTCGAAAATCTCGCTGTGGTCTTGCAGCTTGATCTCGGTGCATTTCATATCTTTGAACGAATTGAACATCTCTGCAAAAGGCTTCTGCTCGAAGTCATGCCCGCCGGTGAGCACGGCGACTTTGAGCGTGCCGGTCCGTCGCGGCGGAAGGGGCTTGACCTTGATACTCCTGTAATAGACGATGCTCTTGGGGTCGTGGCCCTGCAGGGCGAACGTACCGCTGGACAGCTT
>DATEBC010000166.1:0-3852 GCA_035288065.1 Sedimentisphaerales bacterium
CGGGAAGGCGGTGGTGATAGGGATAGGCGGCTTTGTTTCCGGGCCGAGTTGCTGGGCGGCACACAAGCTGGGAGCGCCCATTGTCGTTTTGAACGTCGATATCATACCCGGCCGGGCGAACAGGATAATGGCGCGATGGGCCGATGAGATTTTCGTGCAGTTTGAAGATACTCGGCGGCATTTTGCCAAGAGCAAGGCGAAGATAAGCGTTGTCGGCTGTCCGCTGCGAAGGGCCTTCGACGATATTGACCCTGCAAGGGCGGTACAGCAATTGGAGCTGGCGAAGGGCAGGAAGGTGCTGCTGGTGACGGGCGCGTCGAGCGGAGCGGCGAATATTAACGATGCAGTGTGCCGATTTTTGGAGCGGCTCGGCCAGTTCGCGGATAGTTGGCAGATAGTGCATCTTGCCGGGCTGAGGCACTTTGAGGAGATCGAGGCGAAGTACGCCGGCGCCAAGATCAGGCACAAAGTGCTTGCTTATTATGACGATATGGCCGATCTGTTGGCGTCCGCCCACTTAGTAGTGGGGCGAAGCGGGGCGGTGAGTGTGGCGGAGTATGCAGCCGCCGGCGCGCCGAGCATCTGCATACCGTATCCATATCACAAGGACAGGCACCAGTATCTAAACGCCGGCAAGCTGGTCGAGGCGGGGGCGGCTGTGATAGTGGACGACCTGCCCGACCCGGCTGAGCGAGCTGAGCGGCTTTGGCATGAATTAGAGGGTCTGATGAAGGACGAAGAAAGACGGTTGGAGATGGCGGAAGGGTGTTTTCAAGTAGCGAACACGCAAGCCGCTGCGACTATAGCCCGCAGCCTGCTGGAAGATTAACCGCGACATCGGGATGGCTGCACCGATTCCGGAGCTTTGCCATCCCCAAGCTGCGCTTGGGGCTGCCACCCACGGCGTTGGACGTCCTCCGGCCCTGGGTTTTTGGGGAAATCATTTGACTTACAGACCTTCTTCCAAGATAATCCTGTTTTTGGCCGTGGCAGCGAGGATGGGCCGGAGGGCTGCAATAAACGGCGTTTGAAAAGCGTCTTGGAAATTGATGCTGGCGTTTGGCGTGCATATTCAAGGCCTATTTCGTAAAGAGAGCAAATATGAAAGGATTCGGCAGGACACGCAGGGAGTTTCTTAAAGATTCGATTTATTTCGGGGTTGCGGCCGGCGTGGTTAGCTCGTCGGCGGACTTGTTGGCTATGCGAATGTCGCCGGTCCGGGGAATGAGGTTCGGCCTGGTGACATACCTGTGGGGCCAAGATTGGGATTTACCCATGCTAATAGCCAACTGCACAAAGACAAACGTTCTCGGCGTTGAGCTTCGGACGGAGCACGCCCACAAAGTCGAGTCCAATCTGAGCGCACAGCAGAGAAGCGAAGTCAAGAGACAATTCGCCGACAGTGCGGTTACGCTTGTAGGCATGGGGACCAATTTCGCCTTTCACGACGCCGACCCCGCAAAGCTAAAGGCGAATATCGACGGAGCAAAAGAATACCTTAAACTCTCCGCGGACATAGGCGGTTTGGGCGTTAAGGTCAAGCCGAACGATTTACCGAAGGACGTGCCGCAAGAAAAGACCATTGAGCAGATAGGCAAGTCGCTCAACGAGATCGGCAAGTTCGGCGCGAACATCGGGCAGAAGGTTCGGCTTGAGGTCCACGGCGGGTGCTCGCCTTTGCCGATTATCAAGGCGATCATGGACGTTGCGGACCATCCTAATGTCGGGGTCTGCTGGAACTGCAACTCTCAGGACCTGGAGGGCGAGGGCCTTGAGCACAACTTCAATTTAGTCAAAGCTCGATTCGCCGATACGGTCCACATCCGCGAGGTGAGCATCGGCGACTATCCTTACCAGGAGCTTATGAATCTGTTTGTGGGGATGGGTTACGCCGGGTGGATTCTGCTTGAGGCAAGGACGAATCCGAAGGACCGGGTAGCGGCGCTGGCCGAGCAGCGCCAGGTCTGGGAGGGGATGGTTGCCAAGGCGCAGGCCGGCGGAGCAGAACCCGCGGGAGGGGTCAAGATCAGCGAGGCGGACAAGACGCTGAAGGTGGAGATCAACGGCAAGCTGTTCACAGAGTACAACTATCAGGATGTCCCGCGCCCGTTCTTCTATCCTGTAATCGGGCCTACGGGAGCCAACATAACGCGCCACTGGCCGATGAAGGAGATCAATCCGGACGAAGAGAAGGACCATGTGCACCATAAGAGCCTGTGGTTCACGCACGGGGCTGTGAACGGGCAGGATTTCTGGGGAGAGGGCGGCAAGAGCGGCAAGATTGTGCACGATGGATTCGTTAAGGTTGAATCGGGCGCAAAGGCGGGCGTTATCGAATCGAAGAATAAGTGGGTTGCAAAAGACGGCGCGGTCGTCTGCACCGATACGCGGACGCACAGGTTTTATCCGCCGAAGGCGGACCAGGGCGGGCGGATGATGGACTTCGAGATAACCATCCACGCCTCACAGGGCAAGGTTGTCTTAGGCGACACGAAGGAAGGGTCGATGGCGATTCGCCTGGCGCCTACGATGCAGGTGGAGGGTAAAGTAGCCAAGGGACATATCGTCAACAGCGAGGGCGACAAGGAGGGGGATGCGTGGGGCAAGCGGGCGGCATGGTGCGATTGCTACGGGCCGGTGGAAGACAAGGTTGTTGGGGTGGCGATTTTCGACCATCCGACGAACCCGAAGCACCCGACGTGGTGGCACGTCCGGACCTACGGACTGTTCGCGGTCAACCCGTTCGGCGTCCACGACTTTGAGAGAAAGCCCGCCGGAACCGGAGACATTACCATCCCGGCAGGAGAAAGTCTTACATTTAAGTATCGATTCTATTTCCATAAGGGTGATGCCCAGGAGGCACAAGTCGCAAAATATTATCGCGAGTATGCCGAAACGAAATAAGCCGGCAACGGCGAATGGTTCTCGCAGGATGCTCCCTGAGAGAAGCGTTTTAGAGAATGAGTTTTGCAAAATTGCAGGTTAGGCCTATATTGTTGAAGAAAATCTTCTTTGTGATTTTCTTCAATAATCGCCTAACCACTTATGAAATGACATGTTGCCGTTAAAAAGAAAAAATCAGGAAAGGATTTTTTCCCGCCGAGGCGGGTAGGCCTAACCTGCAATTTTGCAGAAGCCTTTTAGAAATAAAGGAGAAGAATTATGAACAAGGTCAGTCGTCGAAGTTTTATGAAGACAACGATAGCGGCGGGCGCTGGAATAGTCCTGGCCGGGCCTAACTCGCACATCCGCGGGGCCAATAACGACCTGCGTTTCGCGGTGGTCGGCACGGGGGGACAGGGCAGCGGCCATATCAATTATTTCAGCGGCAAAGAGGGTGTCAATGTAGTCGCCCTTTGCGATGCAGACAGGGACCACGTCGAAAAGCGTGCGGACGAGCTGGAGAAAAAGAGCGGCCGAAAGATCAAGAGGTACATAGATGTTCGCGAGCTGCTTGAAGATAAGAACATTGATGCGATTAGCTCCGCGACGCCCAATCACTGGCATTCGCTCGTGACGGTCTGGGCCTGCCAGGCGGGGAAAGACATTTATATCGAGAAGCCCGTCTCGCATAATGTCTGGGAGGGGCGAAAAATGGTTGAAGCGGCACGGAAGTACAATCGGATCGTGCAAACCGGCACGCAAAGGCGGTCTTCCGAGGCCTATAAGGAGGCGTACAAGTATATAAATGAAGGGAACATCGGCGCGGTCAAGTGGGTCCGCGGCTTCTGCTACAAGCCGCGGTTCAGCGGGAACGGGATTGTCAAGGGCACCAACGGGCCGGTTTCGCCTCCGTCCGGCGTCGATTACAATCTATGGTGCGGCCCGGCGGATATGGAGCCTCTGCGGCGG
>DATEBC010000167.1:0-14930 GCA_035288065.1 Sedimentisphaerales bacterium
CCAGTGCCGAAGTACGATTTTACTATATCATACAAACCTTTGTATTTGTGGATATTGGGTTATATTGCCTTTTGTTTTGAGATCGGATTTGGGGAAGCGAGTCGTCGCCAGCATCTTTTACTATTAGACTGAGCCGCGAATACCGAATTGCTCTACACGGATTACCATGTCAGAAACCACCGAAACGAATTCTATAATGGCACCACGGAAGAGGATTCTCTGGGTTTTAGTTGGCCTTGGCCTGTGCTCGTCAGTCCCTATCATCCCAATCGGGCCATCATTTATTGTATGGCCGTCGTGTTCTGAAATTGCCGGTGTAGTGCTCTTGATAATCTCTATCCATGGACATATACGTGGCAAACAAGGTCAACCAGCAACATTCAAGGTCTCTGCTAAGCATATCACGTATACCCGTTTGCTGACTGTAGCCTATGTCTTCACTGTAACAGTCTTTCTCACCCGTATCGGCAGATTTCCTATTGTTTACCCCGCCTGGTCGCTAATTAGGTTTATCCAGTGGGCATTCATAATCCCCTACATTCTTTTGATGTGTGAACCGCGGCGTCTGA
Source organism: Sedimentisphaerales bacterium (assembly GCA_035288065.1). Taxonomy (GTDB): domain Bacteria; phylum Planctomycetota; class Phycisphaerae; order Sedimentisphaerales; family Anaerobacaceae; genus JAFGCD01. The sequence continues at coordinate 570 of DATEBC010000167.1, forward strand.
GATTCCTTGCGGTCGGGCTTACGGTTGGCGGCATTCTTAACGCTGTCGCTTGCACAGCACAGAGGTTCGGCTTCCTGACCCCTCAGGATTTGTTCGCCCATTTGAACACTCTTCAAGGAGGACCTTATGCTCTCATCGCACAGAATGGGCTTCCTCAAGGAGAATCTGTTGGGCTGTTTTCGTATTCAAGAATAGCGACTGGTTTCCTTTTGTCGCTGAGTTTCTTTGCCGCCATGCTTTTGATGAGAAATCCTCTACTTAAGATCTTGGTTTTGATTCTTTTCTCAATTGGCATTGCGTTTACCGGATCGAGACTGGCTTTCACCGTGTTTGTCTTCATGGCATCGGCGTTGCTTCTTTGCCCCAGATTCACCCCTATTGTCTTTTGGAGTTTCTGTTTGATTAGCATTTTGGCGATCACGAGTCTTCATGTTGTTCAGAACGATTATATTCTTGGCCGACTGGGTGGAATAAGCGAGACTTACACTTCGGGAATTCAGCAGAGATGGGAACGTCAGGCGGTCGTTTTCGGACTTCCAATGAAGTACATCACTTGCGGGTGTGGCCTTGGAAACTTAGGCAGTGTTATAGGGCATACCAGTTTCAGATTCTACAGGGCTCACGGATGCTTTTTCACATACTTGGGTGAACTAGGCGTGATAGGGATCCTTTTATTATCATATTGCACTCATATTCTTGTCAAAGCAGTCGGTGCTCTGCACTCATATTTTGGCATAGTTGTCTTGTTCTCAATAGTGTTTTCATGTTTTCTGGATGATTTCATGATCCCAAGTGGGCAGTCTGCACACTTGCCGGTCGTTGCGGCAATTGTCTTGCGTTTTGCTGTATCGAAAAGTAAACGACGCATAGTGTTCACCGTGAGGATGACAAAACAATAGTCCCAGGATTATGTAGTGCTCTCTGAATTCGAGAGCACAGTATAAAGTGGTGTGGTAGGTTGCGGTATGATTGCATGGTGGCTTGTAGCAAACAGACCTATGTCAATGCGAGACCTTATCCGACATTACCTGCAGCTCATTCATATAACCACTTTCCAAACCTGTTGTTTATACCCGCTCCAGTAATAATGTTCTTTGCGATTACCAAAATAGTCCGACCAAAACAAATTACAACCAAGGTTTTTGCGTATCATCCAGCCAGGTCGTGATATGAACGGATTGAATCAGATTTTCCGGGCAAATATTGCAAACAGAGAAAATTAGGTAAACAGGCAACTCAAAAGAATCCCGCCAGGAAAGAGAATTCTCGATGTCGGTTGTGGCGGCCAGCCCTATCAAAAATATTGTGGTCATTTAGTGTATAAAGCCCACGATTTTGCAAAGCTTGACGCCCCTTCCCGGATTATCGAGGGTAAATACGGCCCGCTGGATTATATTTCAGATATATTGGCAATCCCGCAGGAAGATAATACCTTTGATGTGATACTCAACACGGAAGTCCTGGAGCACATTCCCGAACCTTTTGAAGCAATCACGGAAATGCATAGGCTCCTAAAGCCGGGAGGAAAACTGATTTTGACTGCGCCTTTAGGCTCATTTCTGCATCAGAAGCCGTATCATTTTTATGGTGGTTTTACGCCGTATTGGTATGAGAGATATTTGGCCAAGGCGGGATTTGCGAACATTAAAGTCGAATCGAACGGTGGCTTCTGTCTCTTTTTTGGGCAAGAATGTCAGCGAGTTACCAGGATCCTGTTTCGCAGTAAACCCTTAAGCTCGCCGCTACGGTGGTTGCTTTTACCGCTCGAGGCAGTCTTTACACTCCTGTTTTCGATAGCCTGTCCCTTTGTATGCTATTACTTGGATAAGCTATTTCGCCTGGAGGACTATACCGTTGGTTATCATGTAACCGCACAGAAAAAGCAGGAACCTGCTGCAGATGTGTTGCAGGCAATGCGTGGACCGTAAACACGATTTATCTCAACGGCACGGAACTTTATGCATGTGCTCAATACTCTGAGAAATAGAGTTGGGGCAATGGCTAACGTTTTTTTGCCTCCCGAGCAGGAGGTCTTTAAGGGAAATGATGACCCGGCTGTCAATGTTGTATTGGTCGGCTTGCGATGGGACTATGGCTCTCGTCTGAATGGTGATGGGTTCGAATATCGAAGATTCATCCCCGGTTTGATAAATCTATCTAATACAGTATATTTTGTGCCAATAGAGGCCAAACGCGCAATTGTCCCGCAAATCAGGACTCTCGCAAGAAATGTGTTGGACAGTCGGAAAACGGTGATATTGTCAGTTTTTAAGCATCTCAAAGAGATCCCTAATAATTACTTTACATTATCAGAGGAAGGATATTGCCTGGTTAACTGGTACACCGACGATGACATGCTGTTTGATTCCTTTTCAAAACATATAGCAAAACGCTTTGACCTGAATATAACAACGTTTGAGCCGATCCTTCCTCGCTATAAATCCATTAATGCCCGTGCAATTGCCTCACAGTGGGCGGGTATCGATGGTTATGGTTTTCCGGAATGCCGTGAGTATGCCGCTTGTTTCGTCGGCAGAATGTATGGCCGGCGGAGCAGTCTCATTAAGAGGCTAAGGAAGGAGTTTGGCGATAAGGTTTTTATTCACGATACCCAAGTAAAGCCAATAAGTGATGAAGCTATGCTTTCCGCATACCAGAACTCGTGGTTGGCCATTGATGAACCCACTGCTTTTGATGGGCGGACGAAGCAGATAAAAGCCAGAGTGTTTGAAAATGCTTCTTTGGGGTGTTTGGTCCTGACAAAACCTAATCGCAGAATCGCACGTTATTATGAGCCAAACAAGGAGATTGCGTTTTGGGAGACTATTCCAGAGCTAATCCGTATTATTCGCGATTGTATCGACGACCCGTGTATTTACACAAGGATGGCACGTTTGGCGCACCAGCGCACTCAGCGAGAGCACCTTTACGAACACAGATTCAGGAATGTTCTCCAGTACTGTTGGAGGCCGAATAAGTGAGTCCGAAAGTGGCTGTACTGATGTGCTGTCATAATTCGCAGTCGTATATTCGGGAATCGATCGAGAGCATCTTAGACCAAACATATTCTGATTTTGAATTTATTATAGTAGAAAATGGATCGACAGACAGAACCTGGGAGATAATCAACTCTTATGATGATCCCAGGATTAAAACCTTCAAGACGGACCTGGTTCAATTAGTGTTTAATTTGAATTACGGTCTGCTGCAAACAAGAGCGGAATTCATTGCGAGGATGGACAGTGATGACATATCGAGTCCGCGGCGGCTTGAACGTCAAATTGCATACTTAGATGCGCATCCTGAAGTGGCGGTTTTGGGGACTGCCTTCAAACTATTCGGCGACGGCATCACGGATAGAGTAGTCAGTGTGCCCGTATCCGACAAACATATTCGCAGGAGATTGCCGTTTGTTTTTTCTATCTGCCATCCAACGGTAGTCTTTCGAAAGACAGTTATCCTAAAACATGGCGGTTACCTGGGCGGGACACACTGCGAAGACTTGGACTTGTGGCTGCGGGTATCGCGGGACAAGGCCGTAAAATTCGCTAATTTGGACGAGAGTCTGCTTGAATATAGGATTAGCCCAAGCCAAGTCAAGGGTTCGGTGGAAGGTTATGCTGGCGTGGCGGGCATATTGTGCAAGGAAGCAATAGTCCAGAAATCGCCTCGACTCTTCTTTGCTTTTGTTTGTGCTTGTCTAAAAGTTTTCAGAGGCCGAAGGAAGTTATGAGGAAAATCGTTGTCCACTTGATACACTCTCCTGTAAGCGCTGAAAGATTTGTGCAGCCGTTGGTTAAGTGCCTCAATTCCAATGGCGTGCAAACAGAATTGTGGTTCGAGAACTGGCCAGAGTTGGAATATTTTATTTCTGCGATTGATTGCCCAAAGAGGTTTGTTAGGTTTGATCTATCAATTAACCCTTTTACAGTTTTGACAAGATGCATTGGTCTATTGAAAAGATTTCTTAAATGCAGGCCATTGGCAATACATGCTCATCAAACACGTGCAGCTTTTATCCCCTTGCTCACGGCCCTGATTGCCCATGTTCCAACCCGTGTTTACTGCAATGGCGGAACTCCATATCTGGGGTATTGGGGACCTTTGCGCGGCCTGCTTTGGCTACTAGAATATCTGAACTGCTGCTTCGCAACCCATGTCATCACCGTCTCGCCCTCTATTCGCAAGAAAATGATTCAACATCGTATTGTTCGAGAGTCCAAGTGTGAAGTATTGGGAAAAGGTTCATCTTGCGGTATTGATTTAGATGAGTTTTCGGCAGAGCAATTTGATAAAGAACATATGCTAAAAAGCAGACAAGCACTTGAAATTGCGCCTGATGCATATGTGGTACTGTATGTTGGCCGCCCATTCAAAAGAAAAGGATTCCATACAATGCTTCGCGCCTGGAAAAATATGAGCCATGATGGTAACAATGAAGACATTCTGCTAATCGCGGGCTGTAGCGATAAGGATGTCATTAATGTAACGAAAACAACGATAAAAAATGTAGTTGCTCTTGGTTATGTAAAAGACCTGCGTTTTTGTTACGCGGCTTGTGATATTGTTGTTCTGCCCAGTTGGCACGAAGGCTTTCCATACTCTTTGCTGGAAGGCGCAGCCGCGGGCAGACCTCTTGTCGGTAGCGATATTCTCGGCATTGATTCTATAATAATAAAGAATAAAAACGGTTTACTTGTACCTCTTGGAGATACTAAAGCATTGGCCGAGGCACTCGTCACTTTGAAGAGTAACCCCGGCTTGAGGGAAAACATGGGAGAATCAGGTCGTCAATATATTGAGCAGCACTTTAACAGAAAGGTTTTCAGTAGCCTTTTCCTCGATTACTATGACAGAATAGGTATTAAGAAACATCTTACCAACCCTGCCAAATAGCCCGTGAAAAAATCAATAGTTCAGGGGGACAGTTTATGACACCCCGAATCATTCTATTGGCAATTGACATTATCCTGATAAATGTTGGTTTTGTACTTGCTTTTTTTGCCAGATATGGCCTGCCTTTTCCTGAGCGAAACTTCACTCCTTATAAAAACAGCTTTGTATTTCTAACTCTAATTTACATATTGGCACTGTCTTTCTTCAAAGTCTATAAGAAGCGTTTCAAGTCTTCCTGGGAGTTGTTCAAGAGAGTCTTTTTAGGATTGTTTCTTGGGACATTGCTGGGCGTCGCTTTCGTTTACGTCTTCAGAACTAAATGGGGGGCTTTCCCAACAAGCGTATTTGCCATTTCATTCCTTGTGAATCTGCTCTTGATTTTCAAGGTTAATCAATTCGTTCTGAAAGCAAAAAAGAAGATAAAAAAGCAGGTGATAATACTCGGCGAAGGCAAAGTGGATGATATTGTCAGCAAAAAGGCAAACGTGGAAAGAAAAGGAATTGATCAGATCGGCGAGCTGCTGGAATACTCGAAACTCGACGAAATAGTAATAAGTGAAAAAATCACTAATGCAAAAGACTTGAATTTATTGCTTTACCTGCAGCATAAATTGAAGGCGGAAATCCTGTTCAGCCCTTCCGTTTATTTGAGGCTTCTGCCTGAAAGAATAAACGGAAACTCCTCAGTTGACTTGCCGGGCACCTTTGTCGGCAGGCAATCGGACTTTGATGAATTCTTAATAAGTATCCTTGACTTTACAGCCAGTATCGGCGTTTTGCTTGTCTTTTCCCCTGTAATGATTTTGGCCTCTTTGCTGATTAAGCTGACGTCGCCAGGACCTGTCTTTTATAGGCAACAAAGAGTCGGCAAAGACGGCAAAACATTCACACTATACAAATTCAGAACTATGGTAAAAGATGCAGAGAAGACCAGCGGCCCGGTATTGGCTGAACACGATGACCCTCGTGTTACAAGAATAGGCAGAGTCCTGCGAAGGGCTCGAATGGACGAATTGCCCCAGCTATTCAATGTGCTGTGCGGCCAGATGTCTCTTGTAGGGCCTCGGCCGGAACGACCGCATTTTGTCAAGCTGCACAAGGCGTTGCAGGAGCTAAGGCTCGCTGTCAAGCCGGGACTCACCGGCCTGGCCCAGATCAGAAGCTTTTACGACTTGAAACCCAAGCACAAAATCAAATACGACTACCTGTACATCCAGCAACGGTCATTTCTACTCAATCTCTATATCCTCGCCAAAACCATTCCTGTTGTTTTTTCAAGAAAAGGCTGGTAGGACTACAACACTTCAAAAACAGCAATTCTCTTTTTCTTCTCTCGCTTATTTACCCACACCGAGTATTTTTCCTGCACCTTCCTGTTAAAGCCCGTGTTCGGCTCAGTCGGCCTCTCGCCTGTGAATTCCACAACATAAGCAGCTTCTGGGGGAATAATATGACCCGGCGGCCTTTCTCGTATCCAGAAATAAAGCTGTGAATTGCCAATTCCAATGCGAAACTGAGCCCCGTTGCTAATCAGCCAGTTCATCCGATCCGGCAATTCTGCCTTGACCCAGCCGGATACGGTAATCTCATCAACGTCAAGATTCCACCCAAGTCCTGACAAGTCGATATAGTCTTTAATACCGTCGAAAGTCATACCTTCCCCAAGCCGCCCATTCACTGCGGGACCGTCTCCCGCCAAAGGCCAATAGCCTATCATCTCTTCATTCTCTGCTTCAGGTATCTTACGGTTGTACAGACTTTCGACTTCTTCTGACGACAAGGCTTTACTGTATAGTCTTACCTCAGCAATTGTTCCCTTAAAATATGAATCAGCGCCGGCGTATGGTTTGCCGATGGCCAAATTGTCGCTGCCTGCGCCCAGAGCTTTGAACCCGGGTCTTTTTGAAGCGGCCAGGTTGCCGTCTATATATAACTTCTGATATTCACCATCAAATGTGCCTGCAAAGTGGCGCCAACTCCCCGAGCTTACCTTGCCCGCTGATATCATACTTGCTTCTGTTTGTGTTAGTATGGTCGTTCGCTCGGCATAGAAACCAATTCGAGGATTTACGTGAGAAATGGCAATAATATCCTCGGGGGCGGTGTTTTTTCTGAGCCATTCGGCTACCTCCCTATGCGCCTGCTTGTCCGATCGCAGAGGTGTAATCCTGACAAATTTGGCGATGCAAATAGCCACGCCAACCGCCACGAGCATCAAGAGCCAGCGTCGTCTTTGTATATGTGCGGTCGAGGCGAATTTGGAATTCATTCTACACAGTCGGCGTGCAATTATCTGCAGACCCGCTGGTGCATAGAAAACCGTAAAGACCACCATAGGCATACAATGTCTTCGACTAATATAGCCGTAATGATTATACAGCAGCACCATCATTACTGTATTTAAGACAATCAAGGCAAATATGAAGAACCTTTCAGTAAGCAGAATCCTCCGAAGTTTGCGGAAATGCCGGTAAAGGCCGATTGCCAGCGGCACTGTAAAAAAGTGCATCAGATTGTCGCTGATATTCGCGCCAAGCACGCCAAAAGCTTTTAATGCTTTGACGGGCGCTCCTGTGGTTTGTATAGCTGCGGCGCCATCAAGGGCGCCATTTTTAGCGCCGCTGGATTCCCACGCTGGGGCGGCGCTGATAACACGTTCAAGTTTCTCCGGAATAATCCTTCCTCTGGCCTTCATATAAAATCCCGCCGGGACTGCGAACCCGGCCAAAAGAATCAGCGTTACAAAGACAACCTTGAGCCTTCTTGTGTTCGGGCTTGGGACAAACAACCTGACAAGCATCCACAAGACCCCGTATATTACTATCTGCGCACATTCCGGCCGTATTGTATGTCCAAGTCCCGCCGTCATACCTGCGGCTGCAAACATCCACCACTTGCCGAATCTAACGCCCCGAATCAAGAATAGAAGGCTTGCAGACAAGAACAGGATATGCGGCCAGTCTTTCAGCGTATCGCTGCCGAACGCCGCCGGATACGGTAGTGCAATTAGAATCAGAATCGCCCAGAAGCTTTTCCTGGCCCCAACGAGCAGCTTCCCAATGTAGTACAGAGGTATTAATGCAAGAACTCTGCACAATAGCGAGACGCTCTGGGCCGTGTATGCCCAGGCCTGTGCCGACGAACTGCCGTTGAACAGACCGCCAAACTTGTGGGCCATGAAAATGAGAATCGGGTAGCCGGGGGAGTCGCTTTTAATGACTGCAATCGGGTCGTTGGCCAATTGTTGAGCGCGCTTAATATGGAAGACCCCATCCTCGGCAATCATAACAGTTGTGACGACTAAGTACGCGCCGATCACCAAGGCTATTCCCGCCAAAATCGCCGGATTTCTGAAATCCTGCCTTTCAATTAGTCGGCTTGCTTCTGCGTCAATGGCCTTCTGCTGTCCTTTGCTTTTAGAAACCTCAAGTTTCTCCCAGGTTCCAGTCACCATTTCTTCCTTGTCTCAAGTAATCTACAGAGACTCGTGCTACGTAGCGAACTTCGCAGAGTAGCAGCTGCATTAGACTCGTTCTGAAACGAACAGGCAAATTGGTAAGATTTGCCCGGGGTATTATCTGATAGTGGCTTAGTAATTTAATATATCCAACAATGGCCGAGGTGGGATTCGAACCCACACGCCCTTGCGAGCAGGGGATTTTAAGTCCCCAGCGTCTGCCATTCCGCCACTCGGCCGGCTAAAGCAGGCTAATACATTTGGTTCTTCTTTGCAAGTTGTTTTCCCCGCGGATGCGCAGGGCAGGCCGCCTGAAAGAGTATCGCTGGAGTGCCGCCAACTTCAGAGAATTCCAAAGCTCGGTCGCCTTAAGCGCGACGGCGAATGCGTGAGAACAGACGTGAGATACCGGATGCGGCGGAATCTATGAATCGAGGTCGTAAGCGCCCGGCGAAATCCGCTATTCGCCGCCGAAAACCGGCCAGACGGATCGCGCGGCTTATGGCTCGAAGCTGCGAGTCCTTGCCGGACAAGGCCAATGCCTTCTCAATCCTCTCGGCTGCTTCGCCCAGGCGGCCCACCCTTAGATATACCCAAGCAGAATCCCTCAGTGCTGCGGCGTGTTCGCTGTTGATGTCTAAGCAGTGGCGGTAGAAGCGCGCGGCATCGTCAAGCATCCCTTGAGCCGCACTGACCGCGCCGAGATAGTAGTAGGCATCCGCGGCGGCGTCATCTATATCCAGCGCCCGCAGCAGGCAGTGCGTTGCGTAATTCATATCCCCAGTCGCCAGAAACATCGACCCCATCGAAACCAGGACCTCGGCAGAGTCGGGCTCGAGTCTCAGCTCGGAGGCCAGATATGCCCGCGCCTGTTGGTGCTCTCCGTTCATCAGGGCATGTTGAGCCAGCCTGAAGAACGGACCTGACAGCTCGTCGTCCGTTTGCAGCGCCTGATCGAACAGCTCCACGGCGCGCTGGTAATCGCCCTTCTCAAAGGCCGCCTCTCCGAGATAGAACATTGCCGGCGCGAAGTCGCCGTCGAGCTCGAGTATCCTGTTGAACTTCTCTCTTGCGGATTCGACATCCCCGATTTCAAGGAGAAACAGCCCGAAATCAAGGATAACGTCGATGTCGCCCGGATTCGTTCGCAGCTCCGCCAGGAAGTAGTCCCTGCTGCGGTCGATGTCGCCGTCGGCCCAGCAGGCTTGCGCAATTCGATAATTGATTTGCGGGTGGGTCGGCTCCAAATTGGCGGTTTCCCGCCAGCAGCCGACGGCCCTCTTGTACTCTCGCCGGGCGAAAAGACTGTTGCCGATATTGTAGTAGCAAAGTGCGCAGTCCGGCTTGATCTGCTGGGCCAGATAGAACATCTGCTCGGCCAGGTCGTGCTTGCCCATCTCGGTGTAGGCGATTATCCGATTGCAGTAGCTCGGCTCGAATTCCGGATCGAGCTGCTCGATATGCTCGAAGGTCTCGATGGCCAGATCGTACAGGCCCGTGCGGGTGTAATCGACGGCCAGCGAATTCAGTATCTCCGTGTCTTCCGGGTTGAATTGCAGCGCGAGATCGAACTCGTGTATCGCTTCCTCGAACTGGCTGAGGGCGTCGAGCGTAAGGGCCTTGTTGAAGTGCCAGGAGGCGTTGGAAGGGTTGATCTCGAGAGCCGCGTCGAGCTCTTCGAGGGCCTGCTTCATCTTGCCGTCTTCATAGAGTTCATAAGCCGTGCGGGCCCTGTGCTCGGCCTTATCGTAAGGACCAAATTCCATATCATCAAAAAGCATTTCTCGACCTTCTTCGATAATCTAAAGACCGTCCAAGACCGTTATCGCCCGCAGAATACCGTCGCGTTAGCAGTTTCCCTCGGCGGTGACGGCTTTTTGTGGGCCGCAAAATTCACCCGCCAATACGGCCCGTAAACCTCTGCAAATACAAGAGTTAGAACGCCGGAATATACCGGAGCTTCTCCTGATCGGCCCGTAACTTATTGTTTTTGTGGAAAGCCATGGGGGATAGTCTTATAATCTGACCGTCAGGTTTAACCTGTAATTTTGCAGAAATCATCTGTACGAACAGGATTTGGAGAAGCGAAGTCTATGATCAAGGAAATAAAAGGCCGGATAGCAGCCGGCAAGGGTTGTTATGCCATTGTAGTCAGCAGGTTCAACGAGTTCATTACATCCAAACTCCTCGCCGGCGCGATAGATTGTCTGCAGCGTCACGGCGCCGCCGACGAACAGATACGCGTTGTTTGGGTGCCGGGCGCCTGTGAGATCACGCGCGCCGCAAAAAAGCTCGCCGAAAGCGGCAAGTATGTTGCGGTCCTCTGCCTGGGCGCAGTCATTCGAGGCCAAACGGCTCATTATGATTACGTCTGCCAGCAGGTGGTCAGGGGCATCGGACAGATCAATTACGATTCCGGCACGCCGGCGGTCTTTGGCGTGCTGACCTGCGAGACAATCGAGCAGGCCGTCGAAAGGGCAGGCGCCAAGATGGGCAACGCCGGCGCCGACGCCGCACTAACGGCTATGGAAATGGCAGACGTGATGGAACGAATTCAAGATTGATTGTCTCTATGAATTCTGTTTCGACCAGCTCTTACGAATTGCCAATTGAATATGAGGCTTCCTGCGTGGATAGAAGGACAAGGGCAAGAGAGCTTGCAATGCAGGCCCTTTATCAGCTTGATGTCCAGGGCCGTGATGCGCTGGAGTTCCTGGACGAGTTCTTCGCCGAAACTGAGAGCGACGAGTTTGCCCGAAACCAGGCCGGCGAGTGGACAAGAGGGACCTGGCGGAATCTGGCCCGGTGCGACGAGCTTATTATCGCCTCGACGATAAAGTGGCAATTCGCAAGGCTCTCACCGGTCGATAAGAGTATTCTGAGACTGGCGGTTTATCAGTTGAGTTTCTGTGTGGATATCCCGCCCAAGGTCGTAATAAATGAGGCCATTGAGCTTGCCAAGAAGTACAGCACCGATAAGTCACCCGGATTTGTAAACGGTGTGCTCGATGCCGTCTTAAAGAAGCTGGAAAGGTAAAGCGAAAAAGGCAAAAGTAAAACGTGGAATCCAAGAGTCTTGAAGTTTCGATCAGAGTTTCTGGCTTTCAACTTTGAATTTTCAACTACCTATGAGAACAATCGCAATACTGAACCAGAAGGGGGGCGTCGGCAAGACTACCACGGTGGTCAATACCGCCGCGGCGCTGGCGGCTATGGGTTCGAGAGTCCTTGCCATCGACCTCGATCCTCAGGCGCATCTGACAATACATCTCGGCCTCGAACCACAAACAATCGAGGCCGGCTCGTACAAAGTCCTCACTCAATCGGCAGCGGTCGGCAACGAGATCATGCTGACCCGTCTGAACCTTTGGATATTGCCCGCCAATATCGACCTGGTCGGCGCCGAGACCGAATTGGTAAGCGTTGTCGGCAGAGAGATCATTTTGCGCGAGGCGCTCGAAGAGGTAGCGGACAAATTCGATTTCTGTCTCATCGACTGCCCGCCTTCGCTCGGCCTGCTGACGCTCAACGCCCTGGCCGCGGCGCAGGAGGTGCTCATACCTCTTCAGCCGCACTTCCTGGGCCTCCAGGGGTTCGGAAAACTGCTCCAGACCATCGAGCTTGTCAACAGGAGAATAAACCCGCAGTTGAAGGTCGATGGAGTTCTGCTTTGCATGTTCGATACGCGGGCCTCGCTTCCCAGCGAGGTCCGAGCGGATATAGAGCGGTTTCTAACCAACGCGCGCGGCACCAATTGCGCCTGGGCAAATGCACGGATTCTGCCGACTTTTATTCGCCGGAATATCAAGCTCGCCGAAGCCCCCAGCTACGGAAAGACAATCTTCGAATACGAACCGGACTGCCACGGCGCCGAAGACTACAGAAAAGTGGCCGAATTCATACGCTCCAGGCTCCAACCTCAGCCTCAGCCGCCAATCAAAATCACCCCGGTCGCCGGCGACGGTTCGCAAGCCGCTCCACAGCTGAAGCCTCGATTGAGCAGCACGTATGAGTACCGCGCTGCGGCCCCATCGCAGAACGGGCCTGTGGCGCCGCGCAATATACAAACGCCGGTGCCGCCGAGGGTCCGGCCGGGCGGCAGTGTCACGGCCCCTCAATCTCCAATCCAGGCTGGCCCCACCGCCCCTCGAAATCTGCAGGTGCCGCTTCGTCCGAATCCGCAACCGGCAAACAGCGATGATGCTCGTCGCAATGCCCCAATTGAAATCAGGCAGATAGGCAGGAGCAGTCCCCAGACGCCGCAGCAGCCGGGGCCAAACCCACCCGATCCTCGCAGCGCCCAATCTCCGCTGCCGGCTCGGATAACGCAGATAAAGCCGCCCAATCCGCCGAAGTCGAATCAAGACCCGGCCCCGGCAAATCCAACCGAACCGCCGCAAAATTAATACTCTGTCAGACTTGATTTTGTGGACTTCGTCATTGCGAGGAGGCCGAAGGCCGACGTGGCAATCTCATACCCCTTGCTCGTGCTACGTAGCGTACTTCGCAGAGTAGCAAAGGGTAGAGCCTGCTACGGCGCCAAAGCCCCTCACGATCTCGCCCACAGTTTCAGTTTTGACGGAGTACTAATCCAAACTGTGAATAGGTTGGTCCTGTTTGCCCGCTTTTAGTTGCTCTTCTTGTCCAGCAGGCCGGAGGCCCTCATCCATTCCGCACAACGAATGGGCCAGCTTGAGGCCGCGCCCACCGTCTTGCCCAGGCCGAACCCGTGGGGGCCTTTCTGGTAGAGGTGCATCTCCGCCGGGACGTTGACCTTGCGAAGAGCGAGGTAGAAATAGATGCTGTTCTCTGCGGGCACGACCTTATCCTCGTAAGTGTGCACCAGGAACGTCGGCGGCGTTTCGGGCGTTACCTGCTTCTCATTCGAGAGGTAATCCAGCAGCTTCGGGTCGGGATTATCGCCCAGCAGGTTCTTCCCGGAGCCTGTATGGGCGAAGGGTTCGCTCAATGAAATCACGGGATAGATCAGCACCATAAAGTCGGGCCGGCAGCTTACCCGGTCGATTGGGTCTTTCGCCTCGGCGTTGCCCGCATCGAAGTGCGTCCCCGCAGTCGAAGCCAGGTGTCCGCCGGCGGAAAAGCCCAATATCCCTATTCGATTGGGATCGATATCATACCGCTCCGCATTGCTGCGGACCATCCTGACGGCCCGCTGAGCATCCTGCAGCGGAACGGGATGGCCGTAGCCGGCGCCGCTGTTGCGGTGACGATATTCGAGAATAAACCCGGCTGCGCCAAGCGAATTGAGCCACTCGGCTATCTGATGGCCCTCATGGTCCATAGCAAGATGGCCGTAGCCGCCGCCTGGGCAAATCACCACCGCCGCTCCCGTAGCCTTCTGCTCGTCCGGCAGATAGACCGTCAGTTTCGGCTTGTCGCCCTCCGCGTCGCCCTTGGCCCCGGGCGCGCCTTCGGGCCAGAGCAGCTCAACCGGACGCTTCTGCGAGGACGGCATTTGCTGTCCCAGGGCCGATGAGACGATAACGACCGACACAGCGAGGCAAACCAGGACGATTCGAAGATTCCTGCTCATTTTTTCGGCTCCAGTCTTATAGTCCCGCCGCCAAGACACAAAGGCACGAAAGTCTGTTCAATCTATGTGTTTTTGTGTCTTAGTGTCTTCGTGGCTATTTGTCAAATCAATAGTTCCGGGTTTTGAAGCCGTTCTACGATACGGCCCAGAAACCGGGCGGCATATTCGGCGCTTACCACCCTGTTATCGACGGCCAGGGACAGTTCGGCAATCTTGCGCATCTGCGGCTGACCGTCTTCGGGGACAACCGCCCTTACGACGTTGCCCGCCGAGAGGATCGTACTCGTCGTCGGCGGCGGAATCCCAATGAAAGAATTGATGCCGTACGCCCCGAGGTTGCTCAACGCTATTGTCTCGCCTTCGATATCCGCCAGAGTCAGCTTATTGTGCATCGCCTTTTCGGTCAGGAGTGTGTCGAGGTCGGCAATCTCGGCCAGGCCCTTCTTGTCCGCAT
>DATEBC010000168.1:0-8621 GCA_035288065.1 Sedimentisphaerales bacterium
TTTCGACGCCGATCTCGATAGCACCATCGCCGAGCAGCCGACTCAAATCATCGGTAAGAACGCCATTGGGCAGCTTGACGGGGCGCGGCCTCTGCGTATCGGCATCCACAACACACGCAAGCTCCAGACGAATGCCTATCTTTGCTGCTATCCGGTCGCCGTCTTCGAGAATCAATTTGGCAACGCCGGTGCCGACAGTGCCAAAACCAACAAGCCCGACTTTGACTATTTTCTCAGCCATAACCAGACGCTTCTATTCCACCTTAACAGAATCCAAGTGTTCAGGCCCCAGATTGACCTGCCCGCCTCGGGCGGGATATTGGTGGTTGCCAATTACTACCAACTGTATGCCTAACCGTCAATAGCCAATGACATCCGCCGAAAGAATAATCGGCAGATTTGCATTCTTACTGCAATTGTTCCGGCTTGTGGTCGCCGTGCCGGCGACCGCTAAACACGTACAAAAAGTCTGCGTTGACAATAAGGCGGCGCGGTGTTATTTTACTATCCCAATCTCAGACTGTGTATAATCCGGTTTGCGTGTCCGAGTATGGACGGTTGGCAAACAACTAAGGAGTAGATTTTTGACATAGGAGACAAGATGAGACGTGCAGCAATAGTGGCCATTGTCGCCGGCATCACATTCGTGGCCGGCTGCGATAAGGAGGATTCAACAGTGTCTGGAACAACATTTGCGGACGACTTAGCGTTTCTCAAGGAGCACGGCGAGGTGGTCGTTCTTTCGGATTCCACGGGCAAGAGCCAAGTGGCCGTGATAGCGGCGATGCAGGGACGCATTATGACCAGCAGCGCAAACGGTCCTGAAGGGCTGAGCTTCGGCTGGATTAACCGCGAGCTGATCGCCTCCGGCAAGATTCAAGAGCACATTAATGTATTCGGCGGAGAGGACCGGTTCTGGCTCGGCCCCGAAGGCGGACAGTTCTCAATATTCTTCAAGAAGGGCGTGGAATTCGACCTCGAACATTGGTTTACACCGGCTGCCATAGACACCGAGCCATTCGAGCTTGTATCTAAAACCGAGAGCGCCGCCGTCTTCAGGAAGGATATGCAACTGCAAAACTACTCTGAGACAACCTTCAATCTTAGGGTCGATCGCGAGATTAAAGTCCTCGAAAAGGCCGAAGCCGTCAAGAAACTGGGAGTCACGCCGGGCGATGAGGTCAAGCTCGTTGCCTTTGAATCCAACAATACGATCACCAATACGGGCGAGAAGGCGTGGGAAGAAGAGACCGGCGCACTATCCATCTGGATACTCGGTATGTTCAACCCATCGCCTGCGACAACGATAGTCATCCCCTACAGAATAGGCCCGGAGCATCTTGCAGGGGCAATCGTCAACGACGCCTATTTCGGAAAGGTCCCCGCCGACAGGCTGGTCGTGAAGAAGGATGTGTTGTTCTTCAGCGGCGACGGGAAATACCGCAGCAAGATAGGCCTTTCTCCCATGCGGGCGAAGTCTGTCTGCGGCAGCTACGACGCCGTCAACAAGGTCCTGACCATAGTGCAGTATAACAGGCCGCCCGAGGCAAAGAACTATGTCAACTCGATGTGGGAAATCCAGGACGAGCCGTATAAAGGCGACGCGGTCAATTCCTACAACGACGGTCCCGCCGAGCCGGGCGCCAAGCCGCTGGGGCCTTTTTACGAGCTGGAGACCTCCTCGCCGGCGGCAATTATGGATCCGAATTATTACATCGAGCACACGCACCGGACTTTCCACCTGCAGGGTAAAGAGGCCGAGCTCGACCCTATTGCAAAAGCGACGCTCGGAGTAACCTTAGCCGAAATAAAGGCGGCCTTGAAATAATAGGGGGGCGGCCTGCAAGATGTGGACGGACGCCCGCGCCAGTGCAATCGTATTAAAAACATGTTGCTGTTTCTTGGTCGCTGAAGTATCCATCTCGGGACTTGTCCACATGAACTGTACGTCCTCGGCCTGGTGATCTAAGCGTCGGCATACTTCATCCAGCGATTGAGACTCGAATCACAAATAGACAGGGAACAAGTATGAATATTCGATTAGTTATGAAAGCGGCGCTGGCAGCGGCCCTCTTTGCTGCGGAGGGTTGGGCGTTGGGCCATGCGGATCCGTTTGCGGCTCGCGAAAAGGGAAGGCAGTGGTTGGCCAAGGCGAAATTCGGCGTATTCGTTCACTATCTCGGGCAAGGGGACGACTGGAATGGTAAGGTTGACTCCTTCGACGTGCGGCATTTCGCCGACCAGATTGCCCGGACGAAGGCCGGATACGTGGTCTTTACTCTCGGACAAAACTCCGGGTACTATTGCAGCCCCAATGCAACGTATGAGAAGTATGCCGGCTACAAAGTCGGCCAGCGCTGCTCGAGACGCGATCTTCCGATGGAGATTGCCGATGCCCTGGCGAAACGCGGGGTGCGCCTGATGCTGTATCTTCCCTCGCGGTCGCCGCAGGCCGACAAGCAGGCAATGGCCGGTCTTAACGATGTCCACGAAAGGCAGCCCTCCCCGCAGGAGTTCACGCGCAAATGGTCCGATGTCATCCGCGAATGGTCCCTGCGTTACGAGCGAAAGGTCTCCGGCTGGTGGTTTGACGGTTCGTACAACACAGCCGGATGGGATGATTTGAGCAAACCGTACAACTGGAACACGTGGGCCGACGCCTGCCGAGCCGGCAATCCCAGTAGCATCCTGGCCTTTAATCCGGGCGCCGAAACCCGCCATGCCTTCACCAGACTCACCGAGCAGCAGGACTACACAGCGGGCGAGCAGAACAAATTCGCCGCAACTCCCGAATCGAATCCCGCGCCGGAGGGAATGCAATGGCATATATTATCATTTTTGGGCGCCAACTGGGCCCGCAATGACGGGCCGACAAACAGCGATCAATACATGATCGACTACATAAAGACCGTCAACGCCCAGGGTGGTGTTGTTACGATAGACGTAAATATTTCCTACGACGGCAAGATATACGAGCCCCACCTCAGACAACTGCTCGAAATAGGAAAGGCGATCAGAAATATGAAATCTGCAATTTGAAATTGCGGTCAAGCAAAATCCAGCTCGAAACTAATGACGCGATCTTCAAGATGGCTGCGAATCTCGCAGCCGCTCTTGGCAAACACCGCCAGCATGGCCTTGTTGTCGCTGAGCACCTCTGCGGTAAAGCCGGCGAGGCCGTTGCGTTTTGCGACGGAGATAAGATATTTGAGCAGGAAAGTGCCGATGCCCCGGCGCTGCCAATCGTCGCGCACAATAAACGCAACCTCGGCTAAGTTAGTTCGAGGATTCAGGTAGTACCTGCCGATCGCGATAATCTCCTCGCCGTGCGCCTCCGGTATCGTCCCGACGATTGCCATGTCGCTGCGGTAGTCGATATAAACGAAGTCCTGCACCTGTTTCTGTGGTATTCGAGCGATGTTCGACATGAAGCGGTAGTATATGGTCTGCTTGCTCAGCGAGCTGAAGAGTTCCCGCATGGGCTTTTCATCGGTTGGGTGCATCGGCCGAAAGTTTATCTGCGTCCCTTCTTCGACCACGTAGGACGTCCTCAGCTCCTGCGGCCCCACGAATATTTTGCCCTCGATCGATGCCAAATCACTGCTGACGTAATTATCCTCAATCGCAGAGCTTAGCAATTCCGCTCGAAAGTCCGGATGCGCAATGCTGATCAGCGCCATCGCTCGCTCCTGAAGACTCTTGCCGTGCAGGTACGCAACGCCGAATTCGGTAACGACATATTGCACTTCGTTGCAGGTCGCCGCTACTCCTGCCCCACGGCTAAGCTGCGGGACAATTCGCGAAGCCGCTCCGTTGTCCCGCGTCGCCTCAATGGCCACAATCGACTTGCCCCCCGGCGCCCTCGAGGCGCCGTGAGTGAAGTCCATGTGGCTGCCCATCCCCGTAAAGCCGCCTTCTGCAGAACGCGCACTGACCTGTCCGGTCAGGTCCACCTCAAGCCCGACGCTTATCGCAACCATGTTATGCTGCTGACTTATAAGATGAGGATCGCTGACGTATTCAGCCGGACGAAATGAAAACGCCGGGTTGCAGTTGACATAATCGTAAAGTCGCCGCGTACCCATGCACATGCCGGCGACGATCTTGCCTCGGTCGATATTCTTCCGAAGACCCGTAATGGCGCCGGACTCCACCACGTCCACCACCGCGTCCGAGAGCACCTCCGTATGAATCCCGAGATCTCGCTTGTTCTTGAGAAACTCCAGAACAGCTATCGGCACCTCTCGTATGCCCAGCTCAACCGTTGAGCCATTCGGAATCAGGGCGGCTATATACTCGGCAATCTGACGTGAAACATCGGTAGGGGGGGGCAGCTCAGCTTCGAGTATAGGCGTCTTCGCAAGCACAATAATATCTATGTCGTGCGCCGCGAGCATACTGTCGCCCATAGTCCACGGCATATTGGGATTCATCTGTGCAATCACAAGTGCGGCGTTTTCGGCCGCGCTCTTGGTAATATCAACCGATACGCCCAACGAGCACATTCCGTATTCGTTAGGCTCGGTCACCTGGATCAACGCTACATCGATAGGCAATCGACCAGAATTGAACAATCGAGGAATATCGGAAAGGAATATCGGCGTGTAGTCGCCAAGGCATTGCCGTGTGTCGTCCACGTTGTCGGCTATAAAGAAGCTGTTGATGTGAAAGTGCTTTGCAAGCTCCCTATGCCGGTAAGCCGGCTCAGCCAATGTCAGCAGGTGCACAATTTCGGTGCCTTCCAACTCAGCCGCCCTGTCCAGCAGCGCTTCGACGAGGGCCTGAGGCTGGCCACATCCGGTCCCGATAAACACTCGCTGCCCCGGGCGTATCCGCTCAATAGCCTCGCTCGCAGAAAGGACCGCGGTTTCGTAGCCGGGCCGCCAGTCGTGCGTTGCGGTCGGGCCGTATTTAGGATTCGATTCAGTCATTTGTCGCAGCGCCGCCTTGCGAAAGCGTTATCCTCGCATCGACCACCATTGGTTCAGTGCCAACACGGCCCACTATGAACGGATTGATATTCAATTCCTTGATTTGCGGAAAATCAGTTGACAACTGGCTTATTCGCTGCAGTGCCCCCGTAATGGACGTCAAGTCGATATCCGCCTGGCCCCGTGCGCCTTTGAGCATCGCGTATGACCGCGTCTCCTCGAGCATCTGCATCGCCTCTTGGGCCGTTATGGGCGCCAGGTAGCACGAGGTGTCCTTGAGGACGTCCACGAAAATGCCGCCGAGACCGAACATCAGGAGAGGCCCGAACTGAGGGTCGCACGTCATGCCGAGAACGACCTCCAAACCGTGCACCGCCATCTGCTCTATGTAAATACCGCGCACGCGGGCGTCCGGCGCGCGCCGCATTACCCGCAGGGACAGTAAATCGAATGTGTCGCGGACTTCCTCGGGACTGGAAATATTGAGCTTTATCCCGCCCACGTCCGACTTGTGGAGGATATCCGGCGATACGACCTTCATCGCTACAGGAAAACCGATTCTGCCGGCAACCTCAACAGCCTCTTCAGGGCTGTTAGCCACTTGGCCGTTGGGAACGTTGAAGTCGTAAGCGCGCAGGATTTCCTTGGCCTGGACTTCGCCCACCTGTACATGATTGGTCTTCAAGTGCCGCACGATGATGCGTTCGACGCGCCGGCGGTTCACCGGAAACCTGGCAACAACGCGCTCCGGACGATTACGCCACGTATAGTATTCATACATACCCCGCAGCACCGCGACGGCGCGTTCAGGAGAAGGATAGTCCGGCAGACAGTAATCAACCAGCTTCTTACGACCCGGCATAGCGTCAGCACTGCCCAAGAAGACCGCCAGAACAGGCTTGTCGCCGATCGTGCACGCTCCTATTGATTCAGCCGTCTCAGCGGGTCTTGTCATCGCGTGCGGAGTCATAATAACGATAATTGCATCGACGGAGTCGTCCCCGGCGGCGGCGTCCACCGCTTTGGAATACCTCTGGGGGTCCGCGTCGCCCAAAACGTCTATCGGATTGCCCACAATGGCTGCGGCAGGCAAGTCCTCTTTTAGAGAGTTGGCCCTCTGAGTATTCACAGTCGCCACTTCCATGCCCGCCCGCTCGACGGCGTCGGCGGCAATGACGCCCGGCCCGCCGGCATTGGTAATTATCGCGACACGATTGCCCCTGGGCAGCACCTGCATCGACAAGGCAGCGGCATAGTCGAACAGCGCATCGAAGCTTTCGGCGCGAATCACGCCGGCGCGCTTGAACGCCGCGGCATAGGCGATGTCATCGCCGGCCAGATGCCCCGTATGCGCCGATGCGGCCCGCATCCCGGCCTTGGTAATACCGCCTCGCAGGAGCACCAAGGGCTTTCGTGATGCCACTGCGCGTGCTGCCCGTATGAACTTCTCACCCGAAGTTATACTTTCGAGATACCCAATGATGACCCGTGTATGCTCATCTTCCGCGAACATCTGCAGGAAGTCAGTCTCGTTCAGGTCCGCTTTATTACCGATGCTCACGACTTTTGCCAGGCCGAGTCCGCGTGCCGCCGCCCAATCGAGCATCGCCGTGCAGACGGCCCCTGATTGAGAGAGCACCGATATTCCGCCCTGAATTGGCATTCCTTTTGAGAATGAGGCGTTCATTTTGTGGTGTGTGTTAATCAGCCCGAGGCAATTGGGGCCGAGCAGGCGAACCCCGGCTTTCGCACAGAGACCGACTATTTCCGATTGCATTTTGTCGCCCTCCGGCCCGACCTCTCTAAAGCCCGACGTGATGACCGCAATCGCCTTTGCTCCGGCCCGAATCGTGCTCTTGACAGCCTCAACAACCTGGGGGGCCGGCACCGCAATCACGCCAAGGTCAAGGGCGCCTTTGTAAGCATCCAGACTCGATATGCACTTGACGCCCAGCACCTCATCGGCTGATGGATTTATAGGTATGATCGGCCCTTCGTAGCCGCCTTCGATAAGGTTTGCCATTATCTCGTGACCGACCTTGCCGGCTGTACGGGACGCCCCAACCACCGCAATCGACTTTGGATACAGTAAAGATTCGAGCATAGCTTACGAGTCCAGGAAACCTTCTGCCGATTTGGCCACAATATTACATATAGATACCAGGCTTTGCAAGCAATCTTCATAGCCAAATTCTCTTAACAAATGCTCGTCCGTGTGCTATCCTGTCGTTCAAACGCAATAGCTTAGATAAAATCCTTGGTTAAGCCATGGCCTAGCCATAATCCTGTATCACAATTCCTATTGCCATGAAGATTAGAATGAAGAAATTTTTCATTGCTGTTCTGTTGAGCATTTTGTTGTCTCTTCCGGCAGCAGGCGATCTTGCAAAGCGAATCGACGCTATTCTCGCCGAACGGGCCAATCAGAAGGTCCAATTCTCCATCCATGTCGTAGAAGCCGCCACGGCTGAAACCGTCTATGATCACGATGCAAGGGAGTTGATGATGCCCGCATCGAACATGAAGCTCATAACCACCGCCGCAGCGCTGCACTACCTCGGGCCGGATTTCGAGTATAAGACCAAAGTGGGCCTCTGTGAGGACACGCTGATAATAATCGGATCCGGCGACCCCCTCTTAGGCGACCCTGTAATAGACGCACAACATGATCGCAAACCCGGCTGGATTCTCGATGACATAGCCGCAGCTCTGAAACGCAAGGGCATAACCACTATCAGCGACGTGGTCGTCGATACGAGCGTCTTCGACGATCAGCGAGTTCATCCGAATTGGCCGGCGGACCAGTTGAACCGATGGTATGCCGCCGAGGTCAGCGGCCTAAACTATAACAACAATTGCGTCAACATTATGGCCAGAAATACTGCAGGGCGGATCGAGATCGCCGTCGAACCTCAAACGAGCTTCCTCGAGATAATCAACGAGATTGCAGCGGTATCGGAGGGCGGCAGCGCTATCGGCGCCTACCGGAATCGCCATCCCAACAAACTCACCCTAAAAGGCAAGTGTCAGACCCAGGCCACCATCACGGACCTGGCAATTGAAAGACCTGCAGCCTTCTTCGGCTTCCTCCTCGCTGAGAACCTCGCGCGTGCCGGGATAAAACCACAAGGCCGGGTCATAGAAAAGACCGTTGCCGACCGCTCGAATTTCAAATTGCTCACCGAGTACACCACGCCGATATCCGATTGTCTGGTTCGCGCCAACAAGTCGAGCCTCGGCCTGGCGGCGGAGGCCCTGCTCAAGACAATCGCCGCTGAGAGTCCGCCAAAGGCGGATGGCGATGCCGGCGGCAGTTGGGAGATGGGCCGAGAGCTTGTAGGAAAATACTTATCGGACGCAATAGGCTTGGACGCAAGCCAGTTCTTTATCGATGACGGCAGCGGCCTGAGCAGGGTCAACGAGCTTACCGCCAACGCCGTGACAAAGTTGCTTTTGAACCTGTACAAGAGCAGGAAGTGGCAAATGTACAGGGATTCGCTTGCGGTAGGGGGGGTGGACGGGACGATCGAGAAGTTCTTTTATCAAAGCAATTATAAAGGCAGAGTCTTCGCCAAGACCGGATATATCGAAGGGGTAAGGGCGCTCTCAGGGCTGTGTATCACAGAGAAGGGCGATTTTCTATTCTCGATCCTCGCCAACAACACGAACGGTCTGACACGCAAGGCATTG
>DATEBC010000169.1:0-3606 GCA_035288065.1 Sedimentisphaerales bacterium
CGGGCAAGGAGCTCAGAAACAAGCTCGAAAAAGAAGAGCCGATAGATAAGCGGCTCATGCGAGCGCCGGTCGCGGAAATCCTTCGAGAATCCTATCAACGTAATTTAGCCGCTATCAGAGCCAGTATCAAAAGCACGAATATCACCTGGGAGAATTTTGATTTGTCTAAAGAGCGACGGGCCGAAAGAAACGGCCATAAGGCCGCCGCTATCTGGCTCACGGGGCTTTCCGGTTCCGGAAAGTCCGCCATAGCCAGGGGAATTCAGGCGCGCCTTTTCGAGAGAGGATGTAACGTCTTTATCCTGGACGGCGACAATATCAGACACGGCCTTAACAGAGACCTCGGCTTCTCGCCCGAGGACAGAGAAGAAAACATTCGGCGAATCGGCGAAGTTGCAAAGCTCTTCGCCGAGGCCGGCTTCATTGTGATTACTGCATTTATTTCCCCCTATCGAAAAGACAGAGACATGGTGCGCGCTTTGTTTGCACAGGGCGATTTTGTCGAGGTCTATGTGAAGGCGTCTCTTTCGGTCTGCGAACAGAGAGATGTCAAAGGATTGTACATGAAAGCACAAAAAGGCGAGATCAAGGACTTTACGGGAATTTCAGCCCCCTATGAAGAACCCGAAAATGCAGAGATGATTATCAGCACGAATAACGAAACAAAAGAGGAAAGCACAAACAGGCTGCTCAGTTACCTTGTTGATAAAGGGTATTTGCGATCAAAAGCCGAATGAGGATATTATTACTCAATCCGCCGTTTCTTAAGAAGTTCTCCCGCCCTCAAAGAAGTCCGGCAGTGACAAAGAGCGGGACGCTTTACTTCCCTATATGGCTGGCCTATGCAGCCGGCGTGTTGGAGGACGCCGGATTTGAGGTCGATCTGATTGATGCCCCCGCCGACGGTTTAGACTTGGACTATTGTCTGCAAAGGGCAAAACAGTTCGCCCCAAACCTCATCGTCCTCGACACCAGCACACCCAGCATCTATAACGATGTCGAAATTGCCGGGAAGCTCAAAGACAATCTGCCCGAGTCTTTTATTGTTCTGGTGGGAACCCACGTATCGGCCCTTCCGCAAGAAACTCTCGATATCGACGATAGAGTCGATGCAATAGCACAACACGAATACGAATACACGCTCAGGGGCCTCGCCGCCGCATTGAGCAATAACGATGATCTGCATACCGTCCAAGGCCTCGTATTCAGGGACAACGGTCGGTTTGTTCATACTCCGAAAAGACCCTACATCGAGAACCTCGATGAGCTGCCTTTTGTAAGCCGGGTCTATAAAAAGTTCCTCAAAATCGAGAATTACTTCAATCCCAATGCCCTCTATCCGATGGTCACTATCATCACCAGCCGAGGCTGCCCGTTCCTGTGCACTTTCTGTGTCTATCCGCAGACTCTGATGGGCCGAGCATTTCGAGCGCGAGGCATAGAGAATGTTGTCGCTGAGATGCAGTACATTGTGGATAACTTCCCGCAGGCTAAAGCCATCTTTTTCGAAGATGACACGCTTACGGTCAACAAAAAGAGGTGCAAGGAATTGGCTGAGCTTATTATTCAGAAACGCATAAAGATATCCTGGACCGCCAACGCCAGGGTCGGTCTTGATTATGACACCATGCGGGAAATGAAACAGGCCGGCTGTCGCAGCTTGTGTGTGGGTTTTGAGAGCGGAAGCCAACGGCTCTTGGACAACATAAAAAAGAAGATTACCATCGAACAGATGCGGCAGTTTATGGCCGACGCCAAAAGAGCCAAGATGCTCATTCACGCCTGTTTTATCGCAGGCCTGCCCGGCGAAACGCCCCAAACGTTGGCTGAAACGTTGGATGTGGCCAAGAATCTTGCCCCGGATACGGTCCAGTTCTACCCCGTGATGGTCTACCCGGGAACCGAGGCGTATGCCTGGTACAAGGAAAGAGGCTTGATCCAGACAACCGACTTCTCAAAATGGCTGACTCCCGAAGGGCTTCACGATACCGTTACCAGCACGGAAGATTTATCTTCGCAAGACCTGGTTGCTTTCTGTGATAGCGCTCGCCGAAAGTTCTATTTAAGGCCGCGATATATTCTCTACAAACTGGGGCAGATGATTCGCCACCCGCGCGAGATTCGTCGCACTTTCAAAGCCGCCCGAACCTTTGCCAAATATCTCATAAGAGGCTCGGACATCGACTCGGCCGCAAGCGAAGCATAAGAGAGATTTGCCTTCTCATGGTCTCCGTCATTATTCCCGCTTACAACTGTGAGAAAACCATCGGCCAATGCCTAAAAGCCTTGGCCCGGCAGTCCTACCCCTCCGATTCATACGAAGTCATCGTCGTTGACGATGGCTCGGCGGATAACACCGCTGCCGTTGTCAAGGACTATCCGGTCGGGTATTTCCATCAGAACAACCAGGGGCCTGCCGCCGCGAGGAACAACGGCGCACGCCGGGCAAGCGGAACGATCATCCTTTTTACTGATGCCGATTGCGTCCCCGATGCCGATTGGATCAGCCAAATGGTCAAGTCCTTTGATCTGCCGGAAGTTATGGCCGTCAAGGGGGCTTACAGGACCCTGCAGAAACCGATCGTGGCAAGATTCGCTCAGATCGAATTCGAGGAAAGGTTCGAAATGCTCAAGAAAGCTGAGTCGATAGATATGGTTGACACTTATTCGGCCGGCTTTCGACGCGACGTCTTCATCGATATGGGCGGATTCGATACATCCTTCCCCGTAGCCAACAATGAGGATACCGAGCTTGCCTACCGAATGGCCGCAAAAAACTATAAAATGGTCTTCAACCCCAACGCCATCGTCTATCACCTCAATCATCCCGATTCTATCTTCAGATACGCCAGGCTCAAATTCTGGAGAGGTTATTGGCGAATGGTGGTTTACAGAAGATTCCCCGGCAAAATGTTCAAAGACACTTACACTCCAAAGACTCTCAAGCTCCAGATCCTGTTTCTCTATTTGGCGCTGGCAATATGCCTGCCGGCGGTCTTCTTCAATTTCCTCTTATTTGCGCTGCTTCTTAGCGTAATCATTTTCGCCTTGTTGACCCTGCCCTTTGCCGCTTTTGCTTTCAGACGCGATCCGGCCGTGGCCCTCATTTCCCCGCTGCTGCTGTCCGTAAGAGCAGCTTCGTTGGGAGCCGGAATGATCTGGGCTGTGCTCCATGGATAAGTCATTGAAACTGTGAATCGGAGAAGGAAGCCATGGCTGAGAAAAACAATGTTTCTATAGCTGTTATTCTTCTGGTCACTCCGAACAGCGTAGGCTTTTCAGAAGGTTTTGCCAAGTACCCCTATCTTCAAAACGTCAAGACCGACGAGATAACGATCTGCTGGAAGATACTACAATCGGCGGATACCTCCGACCCGAATCTATACAGACTCGAATACGGAATGGGCAACTACAGCAATGTTGCCCCCTATCCGGTCTCTTATCCGACTGATAGTCAGCTCTTCCAATTGACTCTGACATCACTGCTGCCTGGAACCCTATATCAATATAGAGTGAGGTCCGGCTCACAATGGAGTCAGGAAGCGGCCTTTTCCACGGCGGTCCGCAGCAACGAGCCGTTTGCTTTCGCCGTGTATGCAGATACTC
>DATEBC010000170.1:0-2523 GCA_035288065.1 Sedimentisphaerales bacterium
CCCGATGTTCTGTGGTCTATACCTGTCGGAGAGGGCTACGCCGGTGCCGCCGTCCTGGCCGGCAGAGTCTATATCATAGATTATGACGAACAAAACGACGCCGATGCGATTCGATGCCTGTCCCTTGCGGACGGCAAAGAAATCTGGCGATACTCCTATCCTGTCAAAGTCAAACGCTGGCACGGAATGAGCCGTGGCGTCCCAACAGTAACGGAAAAATACCTTGTAGCTATGGGGCCGAGGTGTCACGTTACCTGTCTGGACTCGATAACCGGGGAGTTTCGCTGGATGTTCAACCTCGTCAAGGAATTCAATACGAAGATCCCCCAATGGTACACGGCGCAGTGTCCGCTAATCGAGAACGACAAGGCCATAATTGCGCCGGCAGGCGACGTCCTGATGATGGCCGTCGATTGCGAGAGCGGCAGGATACTCTGGAAGACGCCCAATCCGGATGGCTGGGTGATGACACATTCGTCAATTGTCCCAATGGACTTCAACGGCAGACGACTCTATATCTATTGCGCCGGCGATCAGGTCAAAGGCGCAGTCGTGGGCGTCTCGGCTGAAGACGGCACAGTTCTGTGGCAGTACGATCAATGGAAGGTGCGATTTAATGTCCCAATGCCGGTTGTTGTCGGGCCGGACAGAGTATTTTTGACCGCCGGTTACGGCCAGACGGAGAAGGGATGCACGATGCTCCGCCTCGCCGAGGCCGACGGAAAGCCCCACGGGCCCCTTGCGGGGATAACCGTACAATCGGAATTCCTCCACTCAACGGACCTCTTCGGCTCGATACAACATACGCCGGTTTTCTATAATGGTCATATCTACGGGGTAAGGCTGGATGAGCAGTTGGTCTGTCTCGATTCGGCCGGCAACGTCGTCTGGACCAGCACAAGCGCAAATAAATTCGGCTCCGGCCCATACACAATCGCCGACGGACTAATCTTTGTTATGAATGATTCCGGCAAGCTGACTATAGTGCAGGCAAATCCTTCCGCCTATGTGCCGCTTGCACAGGCCGAGGTGATGGAAGGACATGAAACATGGGGCCCAATGGCGATTGCATCGGGTCGATTGATCGTTCGAGACCTGCGTAGAATGATGTGCCTTGATGTTTCACAGCATTGATTAGGCCGCGTGAAGCGTGAAACGTGAAACGTGAAGCGGCGAAATACGGTTGACCAAATGCGCTTCACGGGATACGATGGTTAAGGTGTCCAAATGAAAAGACTGTCAGCAGCGGCAAATCTCAGAATACTGCTTGGCGCGCTAATAGCACTTGCCACCGTAGTTGCCGCTATCTCCGTTGTAAGGCTCGATACTTTCGGCAGCCGGGGCAGCGGCATTGGCAGAAAGTTCATAGACGACATCACCGAATTAGCCCGGATTGACCCGAATTTGATCCTGTACGAGGAGTCGTCCGTGAGAATCAGCACCGGATTTGAACAGTCACAAGCCATTGCCGTTGATTCACAGGGACGAATCTACGTGGTCGGTGATAATGCCGTTCGAGTTTTCGCTCCCAACGGCGATCCAATCAATCAGATTAGTCTGTCGCAAACAGCCCTGTGTGTGGAGACTGGCGATGACGGTGCGATATATCTCGGCACAAAGGATCACGTCGAGGTCTTTGATGCCGCCGGCCAACGAATCGCAACCTGGGAAGGCCTCGGCGATGATGCCTTTCTGACCGCTATTGCTGTTGCCGGAGACAATGTCTTCGTTGCCGATGCCGGCAATCGAATTGTCCTCCATTACGATCGGTCAGGGAAAATCCTCAATAGGATCGGCAAAAAGGACCTTGAGCGAAACGTCCCCGGTTTTATGGTTCCGAGTCCCTATTTCGATCTGGCCGTCTCAAAAGATGGATTGCTTAGGGTCGTCAACCCGGGTCGGCTTCGCGTCGAGGCATACACGCTCGAAGGCGACTTTGAGTTCTCATGGGGCGAATCTTCCGTGGCCGTCGAAGGGTTCTGCGGATGCTGCAATCCCGCCGATTTCGCCCTATTGCCCGATGGCGGCTTCGTTACTTCGGAAAAGGGCTTGGCAAGGGTGAAGGTTTATGATTCGCAGGGCACGTTTGTCGGCGTCGTCGCAGGGTCCGATCAATTGCTTGAAGGGGGCGCGCCGTACATCGCCGAACTGCCTGAGCAGCACCGGGTCGGAGGCTTCGATGTCGCCGTCGATCCCGATGGTCGAGTTCTAATCCTGGATAGAATCAACAACGCCGTTAGATTCTACACCAAGAAAAAGACTGGATAATGCGTAATAACGCTGAAAAATTCAGAAGCCGCCGCTGCTTATTCGTAGGCTTGCTGCGATATGCAGCCTTGGGTTTCCTGTGCGCGGCAGCGGGTTTGCTGGCCGCCAAAAGATATCGGCTCAGACGCAGCGGCGTTTGTATCAATAATGGACTTTGCGGGCGGTGTAAGGTCTTCGAGACCTGCCGTCTGCCCCTGGCCCTATCGGCAAAAAAGGCTCAAAAGGAATAGAAAATGGCCGAGACTAAGGACAATG
>DATEBC010000171.1:0-7607 GCA_035288065.1 Sedimentisphaerales bacterium
CGTCTCTCGTCCCCTTTCGCTCGTCCCTCGTCCCTCGTCCCTCGTTCCTCGTAAGGCAGGGGCGGCAATCGCAGCGCCGCTTTCAAAGCCGACAATAATTTCGTTTATTATATCTTCCGGTCTTTCGGTGCGCGGATTGTCGCTGGTGACGACGATGAAGTCGCCGTATTGCTCCGCCACGCGCGCCATTCGCGGCCGCTTGGTTCTGTCGCGGTCTCCGCCGCAGCCGAAAACAACTATCAGCCTGCCCCTGCACAACGGCTTGAGAGTCGTCAGGACGTTTTTGAGGGCGTCGTCGGTGTGTGCGTAGTCGATAAGGACTGTGAAATCGCCGGGCCAGGCCACCTGCTCCAAGCGACCGGGGATAGCCTGCGGGGATGAAAGTCCTCGCGCGACGGTTTTAAGATCGAAACCCGCAGCGAGGCAGAGACCCGCCGCGGCCAGGCAATTGCTCACATTATACAAGCCCAGCAGAGGCGATTTCACCTTCGCCGTGAGGCCGGCGTATTCTATTGTGAATTTGGTTCCGCCCGTATTCATCGATTCGATGTGGGCGGTGATGTCGGCCCCGGCGTCGATTGCCCCGGAAGTCCCGGAAGTCCCGTAAGGGACGCCTTCCGGCGGGGTCCTGGCGGCGTACCATAGTATCCGCGCTTTGGTCTGTTCGCCAATGAGTTCGGCGTGGGGCGATTGCCTGTTCAATACGGCTACCGCATCGGCGGCAAGGCCGGTGAAGAGTTTTGTTTTGGCGGCTAAGTAGGCTTCTTCTGTCTTGTGGTAGTCGAAGTGGTCGCCTGTCAGATTTGTAAATGCTGCGGCCTTGAATTCCACTCCGGCCAAGCGGTTTTGCGAGAGGGCGTGGCTGCTCGCCTCGATGACCATGTATTCTGCCCCGTTTGCGACCATATCCGCCGTCATTTGCGCCACGGCAAGGCAATCGGGAGTAGTCATAACAGCTTCTTGTTCGACGCCAGAGCAGGCATCGCAAATCACCGTTCCGATAAGACCGCACTTGCTCCCGGTCTGATTTATCACTGAACGCACAAGGAAGCCGATTGTGGTCTTGCCGTTTGTGCCGGTCACCGCGAGATTAGTCAGCTTCGCCGCGGGGCTGCCCGCAGCGGCCTGGGCAAGCATGCCTGCCGCTGCCGCCGAGTCGTCAACTAATATAGTCTCGTATCTTGTATCGCGTATCGCCCCGCAAGTCCCGCCGGGGACGCCTTCCGGCGGGGCCTCGGCGGCGTAGTGCGAAGCGGCATGGGCGGTGTGGCAGACGACGTATCCGGCGCCGTTGGCAACAGCCTGGTCTATGAAATCATGGCCGTCGCAGACCGTCCCGGCAATAGCGACAAATATATCGCCCTGCTTGACGAGCCGCGAATCAATGCGGACACTCGGCCCGGCCCGCCCGGGGCGGGCTTTGTTGGATGATACCAGGTTTACAAGCTCATCAAGAGTCATACGCATCCCAAAGCAGCAAGAATCCGCAGCCATTTTAGCCTCGCCGGCGAATAATTCAACTCCGGATTCTCAGCGAATTCGCGCATCTCTTCGCATGTCTTGAGGTCTTTTTGGCAGGTGCATTAGCCGTGGTGATGCCGGGAAAGCTTGAAATCGCTGTCCATATTGTGCTCCTGGAAAGTGCCCCTTTCCGTCATTCCGACCGAAGCTCCGCCTCCTGCACCTCCTGTCATTCCGACCGGAGTCCCGACATCGTCGGGACGTAGCGGAGGAATCTATTTGAACAGATCTCCCCACTTCCCCTACGACCGCCAATCCCCAATTTGAAATCTGAAATATGCAATCTGAAATTGCCTATTTAGGCACACACTCCGGATCAACCGGCTCCGCATAGCAGTCAACAAGCCAATTCCCGCACATCACCGCAAAATACTCAAAATCAACTTCGCAGTCATGACTTATTGCGCGCAATTCGGGTCGAACGGATTACCGCATTGCAGCCAGTATGCCCCTATCATAGCGTAGTCGGTAAAGTCCACATGGCAGTCGCCACTTGGATCAACAGCCTTGGGAAGCGTGCATTCGTATATGGTGAATGAACCATCACTTGTATCACTGACACCTGGGTCGCTCGCATCGCTGATTCTGATGAAACATTGCTCTGAATTCACCCTTGGCGCCATCCAATTGTAACGGCGGTTGTTACCGGCATTGGCTGGAGACACACAATTCCAACTTACCCCGTTAGAGTCTGAGTATTCAATCAGAACCTTGTTGATGTTACCGGTGCTTTGCCAGATAATCGTTTTGATACCACCGACCATGAATGTCTCGCCCCCATTAGGCTCAATAACCAACAGTTCTTTCGGCCCTGACTCCCTAATCGCCAGACTATGATATCTACCACCGGCTATCGCCACAAAATCATTTCCTGGAGGCGGTGTGCCCTGACCGTCTTCGTAGTTGCCCCAACTGACAACGGAGCCGTCTGACTTTAGAGCCAGGCTGTGATTCCCACCCGCCGCTATTGCTGCAAAGTCGTTTCCGTCAGGTGGTGTGGCCTGACCATAGTAGTCGTCTCCCCAACCCACAATACTCCCATCGACCCTCATAGCAAGACTATGCTGCCTTCCTGCAGTTATGGCGACATAGTCGCTTCCGGCTGGCGGTGTGGCCTGACCAAGCCAAGTCCCCGAATCATCATCGTCGTTGCTTCCCCAGCCAACAATAGAGCCATCGGACTTGAGGGCAAGACTGTGCCAACCGCCTGCGGCGATGGCGACAAATTCGTTACCGGCAGGTGGCGTCGCCTGACCATAACGATTATCGCCCCACCCGACAACAGCCCCATCAGAGCGAAGGGCAAGCGAATGATAGTTTCCTGCATCGATGGCGATGAAATTATTTCCTGAAGGTTGCGCCGCCTGACCACAACTATTGTCGCCCCACCCGACAATAATCCCGTCGGAGCGGAGGGCAAGCGAATGATATCCTCCTGCCTCTATGGCGAGGAAACCGTTTCCCTCAGGTGGGCTGGCCTGACCAAGCCAGTTAGCACCCCAGCCAAGTATACTACCGCCTGTCCCAACCGCAGTCCAGAGATCACTGCGAACGGCAAGCGAATACTCGTATCCTGCGGCTATGGAAACGTAATCGCTTCCTGCAGGTGGGATCGCCTGACCATGCCAGTTATAGCCCCATCCGATAATAGAGCCATCGGACTTGAGGGCAAACGAATGATATCCTCCTGCCTCTATGGCGAGGAAACCGTTTCCCTCAGGTGGGCTCGCCTGACCATGACTATCATAGCCCCAGCTCACTATGCTACCGTCTGATTTCAGGGCAAGTGAATGATAGCCTCCTGCGCTTATGGCGATGTAATCGTTTCCTGCTGGCGGCGTAGCCTGTCCGTGATAATTATAGCCCCATCCGATAATAGAGCCATCGGACTTCAGGGCAAGCGAATGGTCGTTTCCCGCGCTGACGGCAATAAAACTGTTTCCATCTGGGGGCGTGGCCTGTCCACGATAATTGTAGCCCCATCCGATAATAGAGCCATCGGACTTGAGGGCAAGACTGTGCCAACCGCCTGCGGCGATGGCGACAAATTCGTTACCAGCAGGTGGCGTCGCCTGACCATAACGATTATCGCCCCACCCGACAACAGCCCCATCAGAGCGAAGGGCAAGCGAATGATAGTTTCCTGCATCGATGGCGATGAAATTATTTCCCGCAGGTGGGATCGCCTGACCACAACTATTGTCGCCCCACCCGACAATAATCCCGTCGGAGCAAAGGGCAAGCGAATGCCTCCATCCTGGGGCCATGGCGGCGTAATTAATACCTATCGGTGGGGTCGCCTGACCAGAACCATTCCAGCCCCAGCCGACTATACTGCCGTCGGATTTCAGCGCGAGCGAATAATACCCTCCTGCGGCAATAGCCACAACACCCCGCAAGGGGAAGTCCCTGCTATCCACCCGCTGGCTACCCCAGGCGACAATCGAGCCGGCAAAGGCCGATTGGCCAAGGCAAAAACAGCACACAGATGCGGCAACTACGGTAGTTCCCCACAGCTTTGGAGTTCCTGGCTTAGCCATCATGTCGATCCCCAAGCTCCCCATCCTCAACACAGCAGGCGTTGCCGCCAATGACGGAAAATCAGAGGTACTCGCCCGACAAACAAACCGATACGGCCATTCCACTTCATAAACGCTGTTCCGCCGCGACCCCACGGGTCACTTACGCGGGCGTCTTGCGGACTGAACGCAATGGCACCATTCCTGAAAGAGTCCTTTTACATCTCACCCCCATAATACGAAAACATGGACAGAATGTCAAGCGCTTTTCCCTGCGGGTGGGCCGGTTATTATAATTTGGCGTTTGCGACGATTATTGTGGTGAGAAGCCGTCTGTTTGCATTTATAATCAGGCTGTCGTCAGATGTTGTGACCATCGTCATTGCGAGCCGAGCGCAGCTCGGCGTGGCAATCTCCGCCCCTTCGACGATTGGGGCTGTTACGGCGTCGAAACGCCTCACGTGGCTATGCTATCCCTTCGGGGATGGTGCCTACAGTTGCGATTGTTACAGGTTAGTAGTCTATATCGTCTTATTTTGGGAAAAGAGGACATCGGTATGAGAGTCAAATATATCCTTAGCATTTGTCTTGCATTTGCAATGATTGTAGCGGGCTGCAAGGAAGAGCCGAAAACCGTCTCAGAACAGACAAAGCCCGCCGTCAAAGAGGCTGAACCGGTCACGACCGAGACAAAGCCCGTCGTCGAAGAGGCTGAACCCGTCACGACCGAGTCGAAGCCCGTTACAAAAGAGCCGAAAAAAGAGGTGCGTGACGAAACCGAGTACTATGCCGTCTTTATGGAGGGCAAGAAGGTCGGATACGTTACCGAGGATCGCGTTGTCGAAGAGCCGAACGTGATCACGACTATGCAGACCGATATTACCATAAGCAGGCTCGGCATGGCTGTAACAATGAAGACGCTCAGCAAGAATATCGAGACCGCCGCCGGAGCGCCTGTTGGGTTTGAATCGGTGCAGGACCTCGGCGGTGTCGAGGCGAAAACGGTCGGGCTAATCGATGATAAAGGAATGGTGAATGTTGCGACGAGCTCGATGGGGGTCGAGCAGAAGAGCACTCTCCAATGGCCCGACGGGGCGCTGATGGCGGAGGGACTGAGGCTGCTGAATGCCAAATATGGCCTCAAAGAAGGCACAAAATACACTGCAAGGATATTCGAATCCACAATGATGCAGGCGTTTGACAATCAGATTGAGATAGGAGGAAAGAAGGACATCGACCTGCTGGGACGGATTGTGTCGCTGACGGAAGTAATTACCACTATGACTATGCCCCTGGCCGGCACGACGGTGACCACAACGTACGTGGACGATGAGCTTCGCATGCAGCGATCCATCACGCCGGTTATAGGAATGCAGCTCGAGATAGTCGCCTGCGCGAAGGAGTTTGCGCTGGGCGAGAACGATGTCTTCGAAATGATCAACAAGATGTTTGTGAAAAGCCCTGCGCCGCTGGGCGATGCCGACGCCGCTTCGGCCATCACTTACACCTTGAGCCCGATTGACGGGGCCGAATTGGTTATACCTTCCACCGACAATCAGCGGTCGCAGCGAGCAGAAGATGGGCGAGTGACGCTCACGGTTCAACCGGCCGGGATGCCCGTGGGCGGGACATTCCCTTATGAGGGTCAGGACCAGACAATTATCGAGGCGACCAAGCCTAACAGGTATCTGCAGAGCGATCATGAAGAGATCATAGAGCTGGCCCGCAAGGCGGTCGGGGGCACGAAGGATGCGGGAGAGGCGGCCAGGAGGATAGAAGCCTTCGTGGGCGAGTTTATCGAGAACAAGGATCTCTCAGTGGGCTATGCGTCTGCTTTGGAGGTGGCCAGGAGCAAGCAGGGCGATTGCAGCGAGCATGCGATATTGACCTCTGCGTTGTGCCGGGCCGTGGGCATACCGGCCCAGATGGTTACGGGCGTTGCGTACGTTGATGACTGGTCCGGCATGCAGGGCTTCGGCGGCCATGCCTGGGTGCAGGTCTATATCGGGCGCAATGCGGGCAAATGGGTCGGGCTGGATGCGGCATTCAAGGGCGCCGGACGCGGCGGCTACGGCCCGGGCCATATAACGCTGGCCGTCGGCAACGGCGAGCCGGCGGATTTCTTCAACCTGGCGACCTCGCTCGGCAAATTCAAGATCCAAGAAGCGAAAGTGGAGAAATAGCCGCGTCTATGCTCAGGACGAGGCTCGCAATGACAGTCTGCGTTTTACCTGAAACCGACCAGTAGGTTTTTCTTACTCAACCAGTGTGCCGGCCAAGCCTCTTTTGGATCGCACCCATGGATCGGGCTTTTCGCGCTTGACGTTCAGAGGCAGCTTATTCTCCGGGACAATCTGATAACCTTTCTCCAGCATGCACGCGTCCATGAATTTGCCTTCGTAGTTGTAAGAGACGTTGTACCTGCCGAGCTCTTCGGGCGCATTGGGGTCCTGGAGTTTCTTGAATTTGGCGGCACATTCCTTGCAACTCTGTCGGCATTCCTCGATGGTCTTTCCTTCCTGGTAGTAGTGCTTACTGCACCCCGCCAGAAGCCAAGCCAAGCTAAGCATTACAGCAATCATTCTATGATTCATTTCTCAGCTCCTTTCAGATTGGCCGATCAGGGCCATCGTCATTTCAAGAGTTCAAAGGGCCTACATCGGACGCCTTAGGCGCCAACTTTTTCGCCACGTTGGGCGGAACCAGCTTGACCGTTCGATCTTATTCTACAGTTTTTCCGGTTGGTTGAGAAACATTTTCCTGGATGCCATGAGAGAATTGGCCAAGTATTCGGGAAGAATCTATCTGGGATATGGTATTGCGTATGTCGTATGTCGTCTCGCGTATGTCGTCTCGCGTATTGCGTCTTGCGTATTGCGTAGGCGGTGAGAGTTTTGGGTTTGATCCGGCTTCGCCGGGACAAGTTGGCCCGCCACGGGCGCGTCTGCGAGTTTGATCCGGTTTCGCCCCGCCCCAGGCGGGCTTCACCGCGACAAATTGGGTTTGTTTTTTTGGCTGTGGAGGAGGTGGTTTTTGCTTGTAATTCTTTGTGGTTGCAAGGGTTGCGTTTGTTTTGGGGATTTGGAAATTGGGTTTGTTTTGCGCATTTCGCCCATGGGGCAGGCGTATGTTGTATGTCGTATCTCGTGAAGCGTGAAGCGTGAAGCGGCGGGGTGTGGGAATTGGGTTTGTTTGGGTTTGTTTTCTCTCGTGGGGCGGGGCGAGATATTGGTGTAAGTGTTTGAGAGACAAGAGGTTGTGGCGATTTTGGGGTATTGGGAATTGGGTTTGTTTTGCATAATAGGGGCGTGATTCTGGATGCTGGATTCTGGGTACTGGATGCTGGATGGTTCTCACAAGGGGTGTGCGCTTCGCTTCGAGATGTTGGATGGTTTTGGCCCGGTTCGGGGGTGTTCTCGATATTTACTATTGATGATTGATTCCGCCAAGGGCGGATCTTCGATATTGATAATTGGCTCCTGATGGATGTGGATTCCGTCGTGAGGGGTTGAATTTTGGGTGGTGGCGTCGTCGTGCCGACGACGGCTAAACGGGGGTGCGGCGGAT
>DATEBC010000172.1:0-14435 GCA_035288065.1 Sedimentisphaerales bacterium
AGCGCGCCCGGCCCGACTGCGATTACGGTGCCCATCTGCGGCTTTTCCTTCGCCGTGTCCGGAAGTATAATCCCGCCAGAGGTCTTCTCCTCCGCTTGCGACTGCTTGATCACAATTCTATCATCCAGTGGTCTAAGTTTCATAACTCACTCCTTTTCTATTCCATTATTCCCGATAACGCTTTCTGTTAATCCTTAACTTCACGATTACTTCGAAGCCGCCTTGGCGGCCTATAGTCACTTTGCAGGCGCGAGCCTGACCGACTTTAAGTTCATCACGGCGCCTTCGATTTCGAGCACTACAACCGTATTGACGGGATCGACGGCCTGATTGGGCACTGCGACCACGAGATCCGATTCGCCCTCACGCCCGACGCCCAGAGGCTCGCGCTTGCTGTCGGCGAGAAGGTAGGCCCTGGCGACCTTATTCTTCAAGCCGGCGACGACAAGCCTGCCGTCCTTGGGCCAATCGAAGACGTGCAGATACAGCTTTCCGGGCCTGGCGGTGCATCGCCCCCACGGAACCAGCCCTAAAGGACTGGCCGTCGTGCCGATGATGCTCTGGCCGTTGACCTTCATCCAGCCGCCTATCGCCGCCAGCCGCTCGACGCTCGCATCGGGGATAAGCCCTTCCGCCGTCGGCCCGACGTTCAGCAGGAAGTTGCCGCCCTTGCTCGCGATGTCCGCCAGCTTGCGCAGCAGGTCATCTGTCGATTTCCAGTTGTTGTCGTAGGATTTATAGCCCCAGGTGTCGTTCATCGTCATGCACGATTCCCAATCGACCCCGGGAAGACCCGTGGCAGGTATCTGCTGCTCGGGCGTGCCGAAATCGCCGGCGTATTCCTGGTCACCCTTACTGAGGCCCTCCATGCCTTTACGACCCTTGCCCACGCGGTTGTTGATTAGGATGTTCGGCTGAAGACCTCGGACGTAGTCATAAAGCGCCTTGCCCTGCGGCTCGGTCCAATCCTTAATCCATTCGCCGTCGAACCACAGCACGCCCAAAGGCCCGTAATTCTCGACAAGCTCCCTGAGCTGCGGCTTCATATACGTCTCGACATACCGCGCGAAGTTCGGATTCGATTTGTCGCCGTCGTTGTAGTTGGGATGGAAGGGCGCCTGGGCGTCCAGGTGGCGCCAGTCCATTATCGAGTGATAGAAGCAGAGCCGAACGCCCTGCTTCCTGCACGCCACAGCCAGCTCCTTGAGTATGTCGCGCTTGAACGGCGATGCGTCCATAATATCGTATTTGGAGACCTTCGAATCCCACAGGCAAAAGCCGTCGTGGTGCTTCGAGGTGATAACGATATACTTCATCCCGGCATTTTTCGCGATGCGGACCCACTGGTCGGCGTCGAATTTCACGGGATTGAACTGCCCGGCTAATCTCTCATACTCTTCGACCGGAATCTGAGCGCTGTTCATAATCCACTCGCCGATGCCGCCGATGCGTTTTCCCTTCCACTCGCCGGCTGGCACTGCGTACAGGCCCCAGTGAATGAACATCCCGAATCGCGCCTCTCTCCACCATTGCATCCGCTCGTCTTTGCTTGCCTGGTTGGCAGGCTCATCGCCGGTGGACTTTGGACTTGCGCTCCTGCAGCCTGCCGAGAACAGCAGAACTGCCAGCACCGCCGCGAATGCCGCCAACAGGACATACGTGCGTATCGAGATGAAGCTGTGTAACAAGATTCTTTCCTTATCCATTTTTGGTTCTCACTGAAATGCAGCCCCGCGCAACAGCTTGGGCTGTCTTCTTACATATCCATGTCGTCCATGCCGCCCATGCCGCCCATGCCAGGGTCCATCCCGTGGCCGCCGTGCCCTTTGGCGCCCTTTTCCTTGGGCTTTTCGGTGACTAAGCAATCGGTTGTCAGCAGCAGGCCTGCGATGCTCGCAGCGTTCTGCAGGGCGATCCTCGTAACCTTTGCCGGATCGAGGATGCCCGCTTCGAACAGGTCTTCGTATTTGTCGGTATCGGCGTTGTACCCGAATCCACCCTTGCCCTCTGTAACTCTGTTGACTACGAGGTTCGGCGTAGCGCCGGCGTTGTAGGCTATCGTGTAGCAGGGCATCTTGAGCGCCTTGGCCAAAATATCGGCGCCTGTCTTTTCGTCGCCTGTGAGGTCGAGCTTCTCGACTGCATCGATGCAGCGAATCAGGGCCACTCCGCCGCCGGGGACGACTCCCTCTTCGATAGCCGCCCTGGTGGCGTGCAGGGCATCCTCGATGCGGGCCTTTTTCTCTTTCATTTCGGCTTCGCTTGCCGCGCCGACGTTGATTTGAGCGACGCCGCCGGTGAGCTTTGCCAAGCGCTCCTGCAGTTTCTCGCGGTCGTAATCGCTTGTAGTAATCTCGATTTCGTCCTTTATCTGGCCGATCCTCCCCTTTATGGCCGTCTCGCTGCCGGCGCCTTCGATGATGATCGTGTCGTCGTTATCGACGGTGACCTTCTTGGCCTGGCCGAGCTGCTCGATGCTTATATTCTCCATCTCGATTCCGAGGTCCTTGAAGATCGGCTCGGCCCCGGTCAGCACCGCGATATCCTGGAGCATCGCCTTTCTGCGGTCGCCGTAGCCCGGCGCCTTGACCGCTGCGACCTGCAGGATGCCTTTGAGCTTGTTGACCACGAGCGTGGCAAGGGCCTCGCTCTCGACGTCCTCGGCGATGATCAGCAGCGACCTCTTGGCCCTGGCGACCTTCTCCAACAGCGGAACGAGCTTGGCGACGTTGCTGATCTTCTCCTCGTAAACCAGAATGAAGGGCTTATTCAGCTCGCAAACCATGTTATCGACGTCGGTCACGAAATGCGGGGACAGGTAGCCGCGGTCGAACTGCATACCTTCGACGAACTCGACGGCCGTATCGAAGCTCTTGCCCTCTTCGACGGTGATAACGCCGTCCTTGCCGACCCTCTGAAATGCCTCAGCCATGATCTTGCCGATCTCAGGGTCGTTGTTCGCGGAAACCGAGGCGATATTGATGATGTCGTCGGCTTTGGTGATATCGACCGGCTTGGAGAGCGTGGCGAGCTTGTCGGTTACGGCCTTGGCGGCCTGGTCCATCCCGCGCTTCAGGGCCATCGCATCGGCGCCGGCGGCGAGGTTTTTATACGCCTCCTTGAATATGGCCTCGGTGAGCACCGTTGCCGTGGTCGTGCCGTCGCCGGCGATCTTGGAAGTCTTGCTGGCCGCCTCCTTTACGAGCTTTGCGCCGAGATTCTCGTTCTTATCTAAGAGATCGATCTCCTCAGCAACGGTAACGCCGTCTTTTGTAACCGTCGGGCCGCCCCAGCTTTTATCGAGGATCGCGTTTCTGCCCCTTGGGCCGAGGGTCGGCTTGACGGCGGCGGCGAGCTTCTCGACCCCTGCGAGCAGGCCCGCCCGGGCGTCAGCTTCAAATGCCAATTGTTTGACTGCCATAATTGCTTGCCTCCTTAAATAATCTGCATCTATTTGGGCCTTGTATTTACTCGAACTGACCGATTCTGTTTCTTTGACACGGATTTACACAGATTAACACTGTTTCCGGGTATTTGGATTCCTGCGTTCGCAGGAATGACAAATACTCTTATACTGTTATCACAAGCGTAGTTACATCAAAACCTGACCCCAAAGCGTCGGTTTGAGTTCCAAATCGTTCTTCAGTAGTTTACGCACAATAAGAATGTAATGAGCAAAGGATGTACCAGTTGCCGGGTCAGGCCAGGCCCGTAGCGCCGTAATTGACGCTAAGTATTGCAGAAACAAGCCCTTATGGGACGCCAAAAATCGCCGCCCATCCTCTTCCCCGCCGCAATCGCCGCCCGAAAACGTGCCAGATTTGGCATTGCAGCCGGGCCGATACGCCAAACTGACAGGCTGGCTCAATTGATTCCGCCCAATTGCCGGCGGATTTGCGATATTGATTATTGACGATTGATTCCCCCAAGGGCGGATTTCCCGGTTTTTTGTTTGATTTTATCAAGCGAGAGTATATAATGGGAATAGGCGATTGGATTTCAAGGATGGCGTAATGTGGATGTGACTCGTGTGCGGTGAGTACGGATCGTTGAAGAATGTGGAGTGATTCTGCAAAAACAAGCGGGCCTAATGACGAAGAGCGCCCTTTGGGGGGGATTCTTCTGGAATTTCGAATCGCCCTGCAAGAAGAGATAAAAGCTGCCGATAAGAGCAGTGCGAATTCGGCTGTACCTTTGATGAATGGAAAGCGGATCGCCCAAATTGGGGGCGGCTATCAGTATTTGTTTGTGGTCGAAAACATTCTCAATGTCCCTGGCGACACCCCAGGTGATCTACGGATTCCGGGGCGTGATCCCATACCTGTAACGGTGATCTCTGTCGATGGCATGGCCATTACTCTGAGCGTCCCCTGCGACCTTGGGCCTTTTGTGCCGAATGCACACCTGCAAAGTAATCTTGCACACTTGATGCGAAGACTTATTGAGCGTATTGAATCAAAAGCTGATTCTCCGAACAAAGCCGGTGACCGGATACTGAACAACCTATCTTCCGGGGAACCTGCTCCATTGCCTGAGCTGTTTCGGAATAGCCTGAATGTAGGTCAGAGCCAGGCAGTATGCGCCAGTCTGGGACGGGACACAACGTTCATCTGGGGGCCTCCGGGAACAGGCAAGACGTGGACGATTGGCGAGATTGGATATCAAATACTTTGCCTGAATGAGTCTCTATTAGTCGTATCTCATACAAATATAGCCGTTGATCAAGCACTGTTGAAGATTGCAGAGCACGCCCCCCAAGATGCCGTGGAATCCGGAAAAGTCCTGCGGGTAGGGGACTCGAAAGACTCTGTGCTGAATTCAAAAGACAATCTGCTGCTTCGAACCCATGTGGATAAGCGGTCGCAAGCACTTGCTGAAAGAAGACATTCTCTGAGGAATGAGATCGGCGCGTTGATAGAAGAGGTGAAAAGGATCACGAGAATACTTGATATCGCTGAGTGGGTATCGATAGCAGAAACAGATATCGAGAAGATGGGGACTGAATGGAGCCAAATACAAGAAATGGAGGGGGAATTGGAATCCTTGCGAGGCGAATTGGCCACCTTGAAGGGATCTGAGGTTTATTGGGAGAATGCAGAAGATGAATCTCATAAGGCGAATTGTGTGAAGAAGGACATCTCCTCCGTAGGTGCTCGTCTGAGCGAGATCGAAGAGACCGTGGAGCAAGTGCAAACTCGTCTTTCCCGCCTGGATGCCGAATTGTCCCAGGCAAAGAAGGTGATGTATGAGATTCACTCTGTCGGATGGCTCACTCGTAAGTGGCGGGGATTACCAACTCCAGAACAGCAGCTCGCCAAAGTAAGAGACGTTGAAGCCCAGCATGGCCAGGTTGTCGAAGAGTTGGACTCGATCAATGCCGAGGCCGAGAAGGCACTCCACCTCAAGCAGGTTTTGGAGGAAGAATTTGGAGCATTCGTTGAGAAATACCAACGAGATCCGTCTGAGATACTCGAAGAAGCAGAACTCCGACGAAAAATAGCTGAGGATCTGAGAGGGCGAATCAATGACATTTCAAAGACGTGTGCGAAGAAATGCGCAAGTCTGCAACAGGAGTTAGGTCATCGGTTAGCTGCGCTGCACGAATTTGATCTTGCTGAAGTGCATTCTGATTCAATCCCGACAATGCTGGAGCAAATCAGGGATGCGTATGAGAATGCACAAGAGATGATAATAGCTATTGATGTCGCTGAGCTACGGCAAAGGAGAGATTCGGCCAATCAGAGGATACGGGCAATCAATGTTGAGATAGACTCAGTTGAAGCTGCTCTAAAGAAAGTGGAGGAGTTGGTCATCGCGGATGCGTCAATAATAGCCACGACTCTTACCAGGACTTACCTGCGTGATTCAATTCAGAATCGCATGTTCGACACCGTTGTCTTGGATGAGGCCTCCATGGCTGCTATTCCGGCGCTGTGGATAGCAGCGAGCTTAGCGAGTAAGAGAATTGTCCTTGTTGGAGACCCGAAACAACTCCCGCCAATCGTTTTGGCGAAGAATGAGAAGGGGCTTGCCAAGAGATGGCTCGGAAGAGACATCTTCGAAGTTGCTGGAGTGACGCCAGAAGATCCATGGCTCGTGACTCTGACTGAGCAACACCGTATGCATCCTGAGATTAGTGCAATTCCAAATAGGCTTGTATATGAGGGGCGACTTACAGATGGAAAGGGAACCGATTCTAATGCGTCCTTAGCGACATGGTATAGAGATGAGTGGGGACATGACAGGCCTGTTCTGTTAGTTGATACAGGTTCGACAAATGCTTGGGTTACAAGCGTACCGCGGGGGAGTGGTTCAAGTAGGCTGAATTTCCTTTCGGCAACGATATGCGTGGACATTGCCGAACAGTTGCTCAAGGAGGACAGGCCAAAACATGAAGATGGGAACAAGGCCCGAATACTGATAGTCTGTCCTTACCGGGCGCACGCTCGACTTGTCGAGATACTCATAGCGGAGCAGAACCTGACAAGGGAGGTCGTGTCGGGCACAGCTCATTCTTTCCAAGGATCTGAAGCTGATGTTGTGATACTCGATCTTGTGAACGACGAACCCCAGTGGAAAGTCGGACTCTTCATTGGTGGTACTCTTGATCCGCAGGCCATAAGACTGCTGAACGTTGCACTGACGCGAGCAAGACGGAGACTTATTATTGTTGGGGATTTCAAGTATATCGTTTCACATGCCAAGAAGGCGTTTATAGGGAAAGAGCTAATTCCTTTTTTACAGGAGAACTATGAATCGGTAGATGCTCTTCAAATCGTCAGAAATGGATTGGCAGCCAAAGCGGCTCAAGCCCAATTATCGGTCTCTGGCGGAGTGGTTGAGGCTGAACAGGATCGCGTTGTCGTTACGCAAGAGGACTTCTATCGGTTTCTTCTCCATGATGTGTTACATGCGCGCACGCGGATTGTTATCTATTCGCCATTCATTACGCAGAATCGCCTCGCCGAACTGGGGCCACAGCTCAGGGCCGCGGTGGAACGAGGGGTTCGCGTTTTCGTTGTAACGAAAGCAAGAAGCGAGCGGGGCAAACGTGAAAAGGGTATGTACAGAATGCTTGAGAACACGCTGTCTGCATGGGACATTACCGTCATCCACAAACAGAACATGCACGAAAAGCTTGTTTTCATAGACGAGGATATTCTTTGGGAAGGATCGCTGAATCCGCTGAGCTTCAGCAACACTGTCGAACACATGGAGAGACGTAAGAACAAACGAGTATTCGATGACTATGCGAGCACAATATGGCT
Organism: Sedimentisphaerales bacterium; assembly: GCA_035288065.1. Classification (GTDB taxonomy): domain Bacteria; phylum Planctomycetota; class Phycisphaerae; order Sedimentisphaerales; family Anaerobacaceae; genus JAFGCD01. The sequence goes on from DATEBC010000172.1 coordinate 7,269, forward strand.
GGATGACTTGCTCAACGGATACTCTGATATTTCAACTTGCCCCGGGTGTGGTAGGGAAGTAGTCGCCCGCGAAGGACGACATGAACCATTCTACTGGACTTGTGTGGTCAAGGACTGCTGGAGCTGGAGTATTGACAAACCGCCGCCCCGCGACGGGATAGTCAGGTGCAAGAAGTGCGGTAAAGAGGTGGAATTCGGAGAGTGGGGAGGGAGGGCATGCTGGAGATGCATCGAGAACAGACGACATCACCAACCTGTAGCACGAACGCACCTGAAGTTGCCCGAAATGCGAGCAAGAATTCCAAAGCGAGAACTCACTAAGCTTGAGAGGCAGTTCAGCGTTTCAGCAGGACGACAGGACTCGTGCAAGAAAAAAACCAGAGGCAATCAGGCCTATCTGTTTGAGTAACTTGAGCAAGACTGAATATCGAAACTTGAATTGTGAAGTTGAACCGAATCTGGCCCGGGTTGTGGGTTTTCAACTTCGGTTGGGGGGTGAGGAAAAGGAATTATTGATAATTGATAATTTTGGATTTATCTTGATGTGACGGGGGCTTGGCGGGGGCGAGACGAGCCGAGGTGGGCAGTCTTGAGTGGTTATTGATTATTCTCGGTACGAGTTGAATCGGCCATTGGAAACCCACCTAAATTATGGTATGATTCAAAGAAAACAAGTGCATGACGTAGTTGAATCAAGGGGTAAGTGTCTTATGAGAGAAGTTGTGGTATATCGTGGGGAAGATGGGTACTGGGTTGTGGAGTGTCCGAGCCTGCCGGGCTGTGTAAGCCAGGGCAAGACAAAGAAACAGGCCATCCAGAATATCAAAGAGGCCATCTCCTGTTACATACACGCTCTACAGGAGGATAGTCTGCCCGTGCCAAAGGAGAACTTTGACGTTATGGTGGTGGCGGTATGAGCAAGCTGCCAGTGGTCTCGGGGAAAAAGTGTATAAAAGCGCTCGGCAAGGCTGGGTTCTATTTCAAGCGCCAAGAAGGCAGCCACGTGACCTTGCGCAGAGACACTCCTTTTACCCAGGTGGTTGTTCCCGACCACAAGGAACTTGACCGAGGCACACTGAGGGCTATCATCAGGCAGGCAGGACTTTCCGTTGATGAATTCGTGAGATTAACCAGATAGATCAGCCGGATGCCGGGATGAAGAGGCCCCGCCCGTCCCTATGGGACAGGCGGGTGGTGGGGCTAAGCAACGGAGTCGGGGGAATCGGCTTCGGTTGGGGGGTGAGAAAAGGAAATCAAATATCAAAGAGCAAATAGCAAAGCGTGAGGGGCGAAGAAAAAGCGATTCCCGAAAAACGTGATCTGCGATATTGGTAATGCGGGATTTTCCTTTGGCAACACTTCACTTGACATCCAACTCCAGATGAGGTATAATATACAGCTAACAAATAGAGTATATCGAAGATCCACCCATGGCGGAATATATATCAAACTAACAGAATCAGAATACTAATGACGACAGAAGACAGAATTCAGAAGACAGGACAAAACGCGCCACAGACGCATACTTTTGAAATCCCTTTGTCCCTTAGTGGCTTCGTGGCAGAATCTACTTCATTTTATCTCTGTGTCTTCCCTGGCCCTTGGGGCTGGGCTCTCTGCGGCTTTGTTATTTGTGCCTTCGTGCCCCTACACCTTTTACCCTCCTTTCTCTGTGTCCTCTGGGCTCTCTGTGGCTCCGAGTGTGAGTCAATTATGCAAAACAAAGCCAATTTCAAAATGGGCAAAATGGCTCTAAACCCTTGCTGCGAAAGGCATTATGGAGATATTTCATCCCTCAGCCCCCGGCAAAACAAAGCCAATCAAAGCCAATTTCAAACGATCAAACCCAATTTCAGACGCAGTTCAGTCGTGCTGCAGGACTATCCGAGCGGGGAAATGGTTAGAGCGTTTGATTCACGGGTTGGCAGCGTGCGCCACAGAGTAGGGACAAAACACGGGCTGAAAGCCCGTGCTACCACGGCCAAGATGGCCGTGCTATGGCAGGCCGGGGGTGGGGGGAGTGGCGGGGATCCAGTTGTTTGGGTCGTTTCCGTAAAGGGCGGGGTTGGCTCTTACTATTGAGGCGCCGGCGCCATCGCCTTCCTGTGGCCAGAGATCGACGTAGCCCGGATTGTCCTGCGAGTGTGTTCCGTCGCTGTAGTTGACCCTATCGACGCGGATGTACTGCCGGACTCCGTGCTCGTCGATATCGCCGGGCATGGAGAGGTCGAGCTTTTCCCCTGAGTTGTCGAGCCTTCCTGAGTATGGTCCGAGGATGAATACTCCCCAGGGAGGCATTCCGTAAGCGTTGATGTATGCGTTTAAGTCTTTTGCGAGGACGGCTCGTCCGCCGGCGGACAGGGTCAATCCGGGCAGTGTGTAGCTGACGCCGTCGGTGAACTTCCAGGCCTCGCCCGTGTCGAAGTCGTACATGGTGACCGATTCCGAGGTTATGTTGAGCAGCTCGATGAACTCCTCATCCTGGTTGTCGAACAGGGGGTTGTACATAATCTCGCTGATTACTATCGGCCCGACCTTCGGGTAGGCGTTGGGCGCGCCGGGCGTAATGCTGTCGAGCAGAACGAAGTTTGCATTACCTGAGCTTGTCTTTTCGTATCTTCCGAAAGATACGCCGGTGGGCGAGGCGCCGAATGTCTCGACGTCGCGATAGCCTGTAAGGACGTCGTTGCCGTCTGCGCAGGTTAGATGCAGCTCGTCGCCGTTTTCGCTGAATGCGAAGGCCGTAATCTTACCCGGGTCGGCGGCGAACTGCCCGAAGTTGGAATCCTCGTAGAAGACGATGTAGCCATAAGGTTCTATCTCTGTGCCGTCCGCGATGCGGTATTTCTTCAGGTCTTCATCGGTATCGCTGAGGTACCATCCGCCGATATCGATTTGGTCATCGGTGGTGTTGTGCAGCTCGATCCAGTCGGCGGCGGCGGCGTGGGCATGGGCGAGGATCTCGTTGATGACAATCGAGCCTGGGTCGGGCATAATTCCGGAATCGTCGTATCCTATCGAGCCGCCCTCATAAGTGCTCGGCCGCCAGGAGAATTTTCTGCTCCATCGCTCCATCGCGTCGGTCATTCCCATGAACTCGTACTGGCTGACGGCGCGATTGTATATTCTCATATCGTCTATTACGCCGAAATAGTGCGATGGGCCGGTATAATCGTAGCCGATGCAGGCGTAGTGGTCGGCGCCTGTGAATCCGACGGACGTGGCTGAGGCGACAAGCTCGCCGTCGATGTAGAGTCTGATGCTGCTGCCGTCGTTTGTTCCGGCGATGTGGCACCACTCGTTGGGGACGATCGTATCGGGGCCTGTGGCCGCGGCGGTGGCGGCGCCGTCGGAAACAGAGAAAGTGGGCTTATTGGCGTAGATGTACAGAAAGTAACCCTGTCCGGCGGTGTCGTGCTGTGTGAAAATCGGATTCCATATCCTGGCGACTCCGACGGGGCGGACCCACGCCTGGACGGTGGCGCGGCTGCCGGTGAGCGGTTCAATCGCATTAACGGTGACGGCATCGGGCTTGCCCTCGAATTCGAGTGCGCCGGCGATTGCCCCGGCGGTCCAGATTGGCGTTCCTTCGATTTGGCCGTGGTTGGCGCCGACGCTGTCGGTGACGGTGGTTCCGGCCATGTCATCAAACGTCCAGTACGCGACCAGGCCGTCATCGGAGCCGTAGAGCATCATGTCATTGGGGTCAATAATAGTCAGAGAGTAGCCCTCGCCGTCTGTGATCTCTCTCCAGCCGTCTTCGTATTCGAAATCGAGAATGGTTTGTTCGGCGGCGTCTTCGAGCCTGATTTTGTCTCCGTCATTATCGAGTTTTCCGGTATATTCGCCGGCGATCAGGTCTCCATAGTCCGCGCCTCGGCCCTCCAATGCCGAGCGCTTGCAGGCGACGATGACATGTTCGCCCAGGGGGAGGTTGACGTCGCCGAATGTGAAGTCGATGCCGTTTGTGAATCTCACGAGGTTCAGGTTTATCTGTTCGTGGCCGATGTTTCTAAGCTCGATGTACTCGCGGTTCGGGTCTTCGGGGTCGCCCGTGTCTATCGGGTGATACATTATTTCCGTGATTCTAAGGTTCTGCGCGACGGGGGTGATTCCGAATCCGGCGGTGGCCAGGCCGCTCCAGGGGCTATAACTATTTGAAGAGACCAGGACACGGGCATTGATTCGAGTGCTCTTATTCAGTGTAATCGGGCCCGTATATTGGATGGCGTTTGGAGAAATATCGCCCGGCGTGGTGCGTCCGCCGTCCGAACCTCTGAAGATTCGCGGGTCGGAGCCGTCGATTGTGTAGTAGATTGTCCCGGAGGCATTCGGATTCTGGAGAGTTAGGGAGCCTCCCGCTTCGAGGTGGCCGCCATTGGGGGTCATCGTTGGCGGCTTCACGAACTGGGCGTCAATCCAGGTTGCCCTGTTTGACAGCCATGTTTTTATGTTGTTTATTTCGCCCTGGAATCCGCCGTATCGCGGCGGCGCGCCTGGCCACTTCGCGTAATTGCGTGCCGACGCCTCTCTAACTTCATCTGCCAATTCGTCAATTAGGCTGTTGAGGTTGTTTGTGTTGAACGCGTCTTGCCTCAACTCGTACCAGCGGTCGATATACCTCTGCCAGAAATCGATGTCCTGGTGCAGGCGTCCGTACCACACATATTCGAAGAACCTTGTAGCGTCGCCGGTCCCGTTCCACGCGTAGGGGTTGTCGTCTCTGCTGTCGGTTGACTCGAAGGCGCGGTCGAAATCCCAGACCGGGCCTGCTTCGAGTTTTCCGTTGCGATGCTTGGCCATGTAGCCGCTGAGCCGAAAGGCATCCACGTTCATCGGAAGCAGGTTGATCAGGCTGTGGTCGATGTGGGAGGCGACATCCATATATTTCGCGTAGCCCAGGTCGGGATCGGCGAAGTTGGTTCCGTACAGGACCGTTTCGAGCTGGTTGAGCCAGTTCCTTATCCAGGTTCTCTGAGCGGTTGTAACTTCCGGCTCCTGCGGATCGACGTAGGTGAACAGGCCTGTTCCTCTTGAGGTGTAGAATCCTGCGCCGTCCGGGTCTTGTCGGTCTATTGCGAGGATGTATCCGCCGGATATTACGGGTTCGACACTATCCCAGGGCCTGAGCGGGTCGATGTCAACCCTGTCGTCGTTGGTCCTGATTTTCTCCATAAAGTAATACAGGCCGAAATAGTGACTCGCGGCGACTTGTCCGCCACCGGTATTGAGATACACCTCGCAGGCGCGTGTTCTGCAGGCATAAGGCCCGACTCGTCGGCTCATCTCGTAGGCAAGGGCGTTGTTAATCAGGGCCGTGTCGTATATGTACGGCGCGTACAAGACCCAATCGGCATCAGCCGGCATACCGAGAATCGAAGCGGCGTCGTCGCCGTTGTGCTCGTCCCAGGTCTCGAAAGAGTATTGGTGTTTGGCTTGGCCGCCGGTTGAGGAGCCGCGGATTCTAATTCCGCATCTGCCGGCGAAGTCGGGCAGGTTCGTGATTTGCACGCGTGCTCCGTTGATTGGCTGCTCGATAAAAACAGCCGAGCACTTTGTGTAAACACTCTCATTGATGCCCACGCCGTAGGTATCGACGACGACGAGGGGTATGTCGGAGTTGACGCTGCCGACGCTGGAGTCCAAAGCGACGTACGTCCTGGTGACGAACGGCCCCGGCGCCTTGAAAGGCTCGAATAGTCGAGCGATGATTTCCGTTGTGGCCGTCAGCGTTATCGGAGCGGTGTACTGCGTCGAGGTCCCGGTGGGGATGGCGCCGTTGGTGGTGTATCGTATTACAGCTCCTTGTGCCGGCGTGCTCAGGGTCAGTGCAAGGCTCTCGACAAACGTTCCGCCCTGGTGGGAGAAATAGGGCACGCCGGAGACATACGCATACCCGGCGGTATTTCCCGTGCCGGGAGTCGGGCTTGGAAAATACTGCTCCTCGCCGTCGTACAAGCCGTAGGAGGCGTCCTGCTGCTGAGCGGGGTAGCCGAAATCGTTGAAGCCGTACTCGGATGAGTCGTAGGCGTGGATAACGTAGAGGTGCGGATCGACAAGGGCGAGGTATTCGCCTTCGCCGTCAAGCTCGAAATTGGTGTGGAAGTATGTCCCGTCGTAGTACGGCGAATTCTCCGGGTGGTCCTCGATCTGTATGTCCGAGGCGTAGATGAGCCACCTGCCGCCTGCGCCAATCCAGCGTGCCGGCAGCGGCCACTTGTTGAGGCAGTCCTCGTCGTCGGTGAGATACCACCCGCCGACGTATATGGTGTCGGGGCCGGGGTTATACAGCTCAATCCAGTCGGGATACACCGCCTGGCCCTGTATAGTGGTTGACCTGTAGTACTTATTCTTTGCCATAAACTCGCTGATGACGAGATTTATCCCTTCGGCTCCCCAGTATTGAGCGAAGACGGCCAGGTCGCGGGCGTTGACGCCGTCCTCGCCGTCAATATCCTCATCGCACCCGCCGGAGGCGCAGTCCGGGTCCAGCCAGCGATCCGCGAGCCTGGCTAAGTCCTCGGCATTGACGCGGTTATCGCCGTCAAAATCCCCTTCAGGCTCCACGGCCGCGCACGGGACGAGAAAGAATGATGCAATCAATAGCACCAGCGGAAGTCTTGTCAGAGTGTGCATCTTACGCTTCTTCCCGGCCCGAATCGTTCGGCGCCCGATAATAACGCTGCCATCACCTACCCTACGATTGCACATACACAGGTCGAATCGGAGCACGAAACACGCCCGCTTGGGGTAGTCCATGCCCCTTCAATGATGTTTATATTAACATATCGGCGGGAAAGGGGCAAGTATTTTGACGCAATACGGCAAAAATCCCACTTTCCGAGGCCCTTCCGGGTAAAAAATGCGTTATCGGGGATCATGGCGGGACAAGCGAGGCGAGCAAATCGTATTTGGCGCTGCGGCGTGTGAGACTATTGTCGCGGGTGATCTGAATGGGGACTGCAAGGTTAATTTCAACGACTTTGGGATAATGGCGATACATTGGTTAGAAGAGCATTAACCAGAAATTAACCACCTATGAAGAGATCGAAGTCAAGTAATAAAATTTCCTTTGCCTCAAAATATTTGATTCGAGGGCATCCTAACTTGCGATGTCAGGTCAACCATGCCGGAGACGAATTTTTCCTGAACCGCCTTTTCCCGTTC
>DATEBC010000173.1:0-8466 GCA_035288065.1 Sedimentisphaerales bacterium
GTCCCTATGGGACAAGCCCCTGAGGGACAAGGATAACCCACAAATTCACACTGGTCACCTCCCCCTCAATTTGAAATATGAAATCCGCAATCTGAAATCCAATCCGCCGTCAATCGCTGCCAACTCGTCAATTAACTACTCGCAACAGATTTCCTATTTGCCCCACGCCCCCATTTCCGTATAATCTACCCGTCATTCCTGCGGAAGCAGGAATCCAAATACATAAATGAATAACAGTGTTAATCCGTGTCAATCCGTGTCAAAGAAAGCACCGGTATCGAGAACAGGAGTTGGCCATGTACAGATATCAATTACTCGCCGCATTGCTCACAGTCTCCCTCGCGTGCCTCGGCTGCGCCAATCCGCATAGCGAGCTGGCCAAGACCGATATTTCAATTGTCGATGCGCCGAACACCGCAGCGGTTAACGACCATTACATCGGCAACCGCCCGCCCTTGACGCCCAGCCCCTTCATCAAGCTGCCCGTCGGCGCAATCGAGCCTAAAGGCTGGGTCCGCAAGCAGCTAAGACTCCAGGCCGACGGCTTCCACGGCCACCTCACAGAGATCAGCCAATTCCTCATAAAAGAGAACAACGCCTGGCTGAGCGAATCCGGCGAAGGCAGCCACGGCTGGGAAGAGCCTCCCTACTGGCTCAAAGGATTCAGCAACTGCGGCTATATCCTCCGTGACGAGCGAATGATCGCCGAGACCAAAATATGGATCGAAGCCGCCCTCAAGAGCCAGAAGGAAGACGGCTGGTTCGGTCCCGACAAAGGAAGAAAAGGAGTGGCAACCCCACTGGAGGGAAGGGAAGACCTCTGGCCCAATATGATTATGCTCTTCTGCCTACAGGACTACTACTCCTTCACCGGCGACGACCGCGTCATCAAGCTGATGACAAACTACATGAAATACCTCGCAACCGTCCCCGAAGACAAATTCCTCGTCGGCTACTGGCCCAAAATGAGAGGCGGAGACCTCCTCTTCAGCGTCTATTGGCTCTACAACCACACCGGCGACAAATCCCTGCTCGACCTCGCCAAAAAGGTCCACCGCCGTACCGCAGAATGGGAAAAGGACGTAATAGACTGGCACAACGTGAATATGTCCCAGGGCTTCGACGAGCCTGCAACATACTACATGCAGTCAAAAGACCCCAACCACCTCAACGCCGCAGACCGAAACTGGCGAAAGATCCGCGATATGTACGGCCAGTTCCCCGGCGGTATGTTCGGCGGAGACGAAAACTGCCGCCCAGGCTTCACGGACCCCCGCCAGGCGGTCGAGACATGCGGAATGGTCGAGATGATGCTCTCGCACGAAACCCTCCTCACAATTACCGGCGACCCGAAATGGGCCGACAGATGCGAGGACGTGACATTCAACTCACTGCCCGCCGCCTTCACCCCCGATATGAAGGCCCTGCACTATCTGACCGCCCCGAATATGGTGCTCTGCGACCGCAACAACAAATCGCCCGGCCTCCAAAACGGCGGTCCAATGCTCCTCTTCGACCCCCACGACCACCGATGCTGCCAGCACAACACGGGCCACGGCTGGCCGTACTACGCCGAGCACCTCTGGCTCGCCACCCCCGGCAACGGCTTGGCGGCCGTATTGTACGCACCATCCAAAGTCACCGCCAAAGTGGCCGATGGCCAGGAAGTCACAATCCTCGAAGACACCCGCTACCCCTTCGATGAGACAATAGACTTCACCGTCAGCACCCCCGACCCGGTCAAATTCCCGCTATACCTCCGAGTCCCGGAATGGTGCAAGAGCGCTAAGCTGGAGATAGACGGCGAGCTGTCTCCAATCCGCACCCGTCCACAGTCATACATAATGATCGAGCGAACCTGGAAAAAAGGCGACAAGGTCAGGCTCATCCTCCCAATGCAAGTCTCGCTTCGCAAGTGGACGGAAAACAAAAACAGTGTATCCGTCGATCGAGGCCCGCTCACGTACTCGCTCAAAATCGGCGAGAATTGCGTCCGCCGGGGCGGAACCGACGAGTGGCCCGCATGGGAGATACACCCGACCAGCCCCTGGAACTTCGGCCTCGTCCTCGACCAGAGCAGCCCGGCGGCCTCTTTCGAGTTTGTTCCAAGCGCCTGGCCCGCAGACGACCAGCCATTCAAATCTGAATCGGCCCCTGTAATGATGTGGGCCAAAGCCAAAAAAATTCCTCAGTGGCAGATGGATAGTCTCGGCCTCGTCGGCCTGCTCCAGCCCAGCCCCGCAAAGTCCGATGAGCCTGTTGAGAAGGTAAGCCTGATCCCGATGGGCTGCGCCAGATTGCGAATCTCCTCATTCCCGACCGTAGGCACAGGCCCAGATACCCACCAGTGGGCCGCCGCGCCGGAGCCCGGCAAGCCCATCCCTACCCAGGTCTCCCACTGCTGGGCCAACGACACCCCCAACGCCTGCAGCGACAAGCTGCTCCCGAAAAACTCCAACGACCACGATATACCGCGTTTTACCTGGTGGGACCATAAAGGCTCCGCCGAATGGGTCCGGTACGATTTCGACAAACCGACTAAGGTTTCCGGCGCCGATGTCTATTGGTTCGACGATACCGGCGCCGGCGGATGCCGCGTCCCCGCATCCTGGCGATTGCTGTACAAGGCCGCCGATGAATTCAAGCCCGTCACCAACGCCTTAGCCTTCGCCGTCGAAAAGGACAAGTTCAACAAAGTAACCTTCGACCCCGTCGAGACAAGCTCGCTGCGTCTCGAAGTGCAATTACAGCCCGATTCCTCCGGAGGAATACTCGAATGGCGAATAAATCCAAATTGATACTCCGGGACTACTACTATTAGTTTGTCAATACGGAAACTGTAGATGTCATTGCGAGGAGTGGAACGACGAAGCAATCTCCTGCGTTCGATAACGTTTGAGATTGCCGCGTCGGCCTTCGGCCTCCTTGCAATGACGGCCTCCAAAAGCAATACTGACAGACTACTATTTGCGACTGACAAAATGAAACCGCCTCCTTTGTCATTCCCGCGAAGGCGGGAATCCAGAGAAGCAAAGGTGTGTGAAACCTGATTCTTATTACAGCCTCCCGCTCCTGCGAAGGCGAGGATGATGAGCCAAGCCCTCCCTTACAGATCGGCGGGGGAGCCCATTCTATCCGATTGAGGTTGTTGTTCTATGAAGGATATACGTGAGATTGTGCCTCGCCTGCCGTTGATTTCTTTGCTTGCGGCGAATGCGCTTCCGTTGTTCGGGGTGTTGTTTCTAAGGTGGGATGCCTTCGGGATCGTGCTGCTGTACTGGGCGGAAAATCTTGCCGTTGGATTCTATAACGTCTTGAAGATGGCGTTGGTGAAGGTAAAGGAGCCGAAGGAGCACTTGGGCAAGCTGTTTCTGATACCCTTCTTTATGGTTCACTTCGGCGGCTTTACGGGAATTCACGGGGTCTTTATACTGACGATGTTCGGCAAGAGCGACGGCGGCTTTATGGACCGGACGAGCTGGCCCTGCTTCCTTGCCTTCGTTCAGATACTCCTCAATGTTGCCAGGGAGGCATTGTCGATAATGACGCCGGAGATGAGGCTGGCCGTATTTGCCCTATTTGCCAGCCACGGAATTTCATTTGTTTACAACTATCTCATCAAGGGCGAGTATGCGAGGACCGACCCCGGCAAGCTCATGGCGGCGCCTTACGGTAGAGTCGTCGTGATGCACATTGCTATTATTGCCGGCGGCTTTCTCCTGGTCGCCTTGAAATCGCCGATCGCCCTGCTCCTTGTGCTCGTTGTCCTCAAGACGTTCTTGGATGTTAAGTTGCATCTGTATGAACACAGCAAGAATCGAACCGCTCCACTGAAACTTGCCTAACAAGTTCGGTAGGGTGTGCAACTTGTTGCACACCTGGAAATTGTAAACATCCGTGTTTAGACGCGCGAAATACCTCGTGCCGACGGCTCTCCTCCGAATACGTCGCACCACACACCACATTCGCCCCCCTTTACTCCCCAACCGAAGTTGAAAACCCGACAAGGCGGGCCAGATTCGGTGCGACGGTGATTCGGCGTTTCTTGTTCGTTATTCTCTCTTCCTGTCCCATCCGCTTTCTCCCACCACTCAACTGTGCCACGGCTTTCCAGGCCGTGTCCATACGCCGGACTTCTTCCGTCGCATATCGCGCTTACAATGTCACGATGTAAGCCCGCAATGCCACGTTGTAAACTTACAACAACGACAAAGCTCACCGGCGGCAATGGAGCACAGCGGAATTGCCGTCCGGTGTTGCGCCTGGTTCGGCGCTACAGACTCAGGTAACTGGCGTATGCAGTACATCTGGCAAGCGCCTGCCAGAATGACAAATTTTGTTGAACGACGGTGAAACAGCTTGGCTGTTCCGCTGGGTCGGCACCTTTCTTAGCCCAAAACTCCAACCCGCTGAAGTCTGGCAAATACTGCCAGTTGGAGTGAGCGATGGCGTTCCGGAACGCACCGGATTATCCGTAAGAAACTCACAGCACTTCTTGGCGACCGAGTCGGCCGGAAGGTCCTTGCGAAGAACATTGAAACAAGCCTCGCCCAAGTACACGAAGCAGATGCAATTCTGCGTGATCACTTGCGCACGGACTACAACGGGGTGTGGATTCGAGTCATGGACAAGGTCCATCCATCCTTGAAAAGCCCGCAACTCTTCGATCCTCGCCGCCAGAGAAACAAGTGAAGCATCCTTGACCCGCTGTTTCGCCTCTGAGGAGAGAGAGCCAAATTCGCAGGCGATTGCAGACGCAAGTCGGGGCACCGGGCAAGAAGTTCCCCCTTCACCCCGTGAGACTTGTCCGCCGAAGCATTGGCGAAGGCGGATGATGCCGTCTATCTCATCGGGGCTTGTTCAATTGGCCAACGAAGACAGGCCGCTATATCACTTGAAACAGTATCATCTCATGCTGTTTATGCGGATCCGCCTGCTTTCTTCATTTTCTTCGCAAGCCGTTTCTCTTTTAACGTTTTTTGTGCCTTCTTCTTTACATCTTTTTTAGCATCATGACTTTGAGCCATACATTATCCTTTCCTGACTACTTCATATAATCCGTGGCCGCTGTCTCGCAGTTTTCCCTGCCTGCACAATTCCTCCCACACCTCGCGAGGAAACTGGCTGGGCGGCTGTATCGCAAAAACGCCTGTAGGCCCGCTCGAAAACGGCCCGCGTCCAAGATTCGAATCGTCATCCAGGGCAGTGAGTTTGAGCCGCTTCTTGAACGCCTTCATCGCGCTCTTGAGCGCCTCCGGGGTTATGCCGCCACTCGCCTGCCCCGGCGGCTTGTCCGCCGTAGCTTTAGCGTAGGAGGAATCCTTGGCGAAGTCGGGTCCTTGTTGTTGGTGTTCTGCCATAATCTACCGTCGCGTTTCTATTCTTTCAGCAAAGCGGGCTGTCAGTAGCGGTCTCTGCCGCCGAAACCGCCGCCACGATTGCCGCCGCCGCCGTAACCGCCTCGTCCACGATCACCGCCGCCGCCGCCAAAACCGCCTCGTCCGCCTTTGCCGCCACGGTCGGCCTTCGGCTTTGCCTCGTTGACAGTCATAACCCATCCCTTGATGTCTTTGCCGTTCAGTCCTTCCATAGCCTTTTCTGCTTCCTCTTTAGAGGGCATTTCAATGAATCCGAACCCCTTTGATTTACCGCTGAACTTATCCATTATCAGGCGGACCTCTGTGACTTCGCCGAACGGCGCAAAAAGCTCTTTTAATTCGCCCTCGCCGACGTCAAACGATAGATTCCCTACATAAATGTTCATTCTGTTTATTCCCTTTCTAAAAATATGTATCTTTTATTTTCGCTCCAATAACCACAGCCAAAATCACAACAGCCACACCAATAACTATCCAAGCCATAGTGCTCATTAAAAGCATATTAGGCCTCTTTGTCCACCGAACAATGATTATATCCGCCCGAGGCGGACATAAAACGCCAAAACCTGTCCTCGCGAACGCGGGCAGCTTGTCCCCGCATGCCTCTGGCGGGGAACAGACTACTTCTGCCCGTACATAAACTCGCCGAACACAACCTGAACTGTAATATACAGCTTAGTCAGCCAATCACCAAGAAGAAAACGCCTCGACTACTGGGGCAAAAACACAGAGCCGTCAAGCATTGCCCGAGAAAACGCCCGCCGTTTCGGGCGGGACGCACTTTGCCTAATAGCCAATTGCGCAGCCGTCTTCTCTTGGGTCTGAGCCTGCGAAGTATCGGCGTGGATGGGGCTGCCGCCAAATCCCCTGGTATCCGCCGAAGGCGCCTGTGCCGGGGCGGATTTCGTGGCCCGTATCGCTGAGCTTCAGGCGGACCTGGTCGGGGATATGCCGTTCAAGGCCGACGCTGCCGCCGGCGACCATTTTCTTTCCGGTAGGCGTTGAGCTTTCATAATGCTCCACGCGGGGCTGCTCGCCCGCCTGCTGCGGCGACATTTTGAAATCAATGATATTCATCAGGACCTGGGCATGTCCCTGCGGCTGGAAGTCGCCGCCCATAACGCCGAACGAAAAGACCGGCATGTCCCCCAGCGTCATAAAGCCTGGGATGATCGTGTGGAACGGGCGCTTGTGCGGCTCCAACTTGTTGAGGTCGTTCGGATTGAGCGAGAATAGCTGCCCCCTGTTCTGCAGTGCAAAGCCCAGGCCGTCCGGCACCATTTGCGAGCCGAAGCCGTAATATGTGCTCCGGATCAGCGAGACCATATTGCCTTGCCTATCCGCTGCGGTCAGATAGACCGTATCCGAAGGGCCCGACAGCCTGCCCGCTTTCACCTGCTGGGCCGCGTGGCTGGGATCGATCAATTCTGCCCGCTCTTTGGCGTATTCCTTCGAGATAAGCCGATTGAGGGGGACATCGGCGAAATCCATATCGGCGTAATAAACGGCGCGGTCCTCGAAGGTAAGTTTGAGAAATGATCGCCGCTTCATATTGCTGCACTCCTTCTTTCGTCCGCCTACGATTGCGAGCGGTCAAGATTCATCGGTGATCTGCATACCCGCACGCATTGTACTGTACTGACAACGGCGGTCAACGCACAAAATATTGAACTGGATTTGTCGGCGGAATTGAGCTATAAGATTCGGCATGGGCCGAGTTGAAGCCAAGATAAATGTTGCGTGCAATTCGAGGAAAGAAGGGTGAACATAAAACAAGCAAGAGCTTGTATCATGCTGGTATGCGTTACTGCCGCTTTTGGGGGCGGTATAGTATCCGGCGGCGAGTTTTACAGGGAGTATCCGGCGCGCCAGGACACGGAGCTGAGCAACTCGCAACGCTGGCTGCGAGTGAACGACGCGGAGGTTAGTCTGCATGAGACCTTCGGCAGGAGGCCCGAGGCAAAGGCCAACGGCTTAATGCTCGTCCCGATAGACGAAGATTTGTTCCTTCTGGAGCGAGCCGAGCTGCGCCTCGATATGTGGGGCGGACATCCCGGAACGACTAATAAACGCTTCACGCTGAACGCAAAGGAGGTCTATGACATCCCGGAAGTGGGCACGGAGACAGGCAACTGCACTTACAGCTACCCGGTAATCGATCTGAAAATAGGTCACTTGGTCGGCGGGGTCAACGCGTTTCAGCTCACCTGCGACCGCGGCAGCTCTTTCTGGGGACACTTCATTATCGATAGCGCCACGGTGCGCTGCTTCCTGAAGGGCGATCACCCGGATTTGCTAAAGGCCGGTATCGAGAAATTCACAGCAGAAGTGGTGCTCGGCAACAGCGACAACATTCTGAACGAGGCGACCACAGTCTCGATCTCTTGCCCCGAGAGTTTTAAGAAATCAATCATTTCGGTCGATTATTTCGGGTATTATCTCGGATTTGACGATATGGGCAACGGAGCCGAAACCGACTGGCATGGATTCACGCACAAGGGCCGATACCAAAACCACATCGGTTCAGCTTCAGAGCCGCCCTTCGCCGTGCGATGGAACACGTCTATGATCCCCTCTCAATCCGCCCCGATGTCAATACGCGCCTATGTTCATCTGGCCGGAGGATTCCATTACATCACCGAGCCGCTTTCCGACCTTTCCTTTCCGCCCGGGCGCATGCAGGTCGAGATGCACAGATGCTCGATAATGCCGGCGCCGTTCTGGTCGCGGGCGTCGCGGGAGAACAAGGCTCAAATAGACCTTCCCGCCGATATATCCTCGCTGGTAAGGGCGCAGTTGATGGTGAAGATATGGGACGGCGGCGAAGGCGGCGTCAAAAAGCCTTTCAAGATCAACGGGCATCCGTATTCGATCACTTCGGGCAGGGCGATACACGACGTGGTATTCACCGTAGCCGAGGTTGATCCGGATCATCTCAGGCCGGGAAAAAACGAAATAACGCTCCTCTCGAACACCGAACATCACGGCATCGAAGTCCTGCTGCCCGGCCCGGTTATAATAGCAAAATACAGATAGGGATATGCTTTGTTGAAAAGTCTGTACACTGTCATTTCGAGCGAGCCGAAGG
>DATEBC010000174.1:0-14541 GCA_035288065.1 Sedimentisphaerales bacterium
AGAACGCCGCGTGGCAGTTCTTGAGTTCGGGCTGGGTATCACTGGTAGCGACCGATTCGCACGACATGAACGGTCGAAGCCCTCGCATGACGGCGGCCTGCCGGCAGATCGCCGCAAGATTTGGAGAAAGCATAGCCCGCCTGGTCTGTGTAGAGAACCCAATGATGGTCTTGAGAAGTCAAGGCATGCAGCCGGCCGGCTCCATGCTCTTGGGAAAGCGGATTCATGATGGAATATTCAACATCTCTTGACAATTCGAGCGGTGCTTCGAGCAAGTTCGACGTTGTGATCGAATGCCTGCTTGTGGGCCTTCTTGCCTTCATGCCTCTTGCCTTGGGGGTGGTGCACGCCTGGAGCGAGGAGGTCGTCATTGCCATATCGGGCGCTATGGTTGTTTGCTTCCTGCTTAAGCTCCTATTGAACGGTCAAATGCGGCGGATCAAGACCTGGGCATATTTCCCAATTGCGGCATTTGTGCTGATTGCGGCGCTGCAGCTTGTTCCATTGCCTGCGCGGGTCGTGGGCATTATCTCGCCCAATACGGTGAAGCTCAAGACAGAACTCTTGGGCGGCCTTGTCGGCGAGGGGGCGGCGGTAGAGCCAATGACCTTGAGCTTCTACACGAATGCCACGATACATGATTTGCGGCTGGCCCTTGCGGTCGCAGCGGTCTTCGTGGTTGTTCTAAATGTGTTTCGACGCCCGTCGCAGATAGTTCGGCTCCTGACGGCCATAGCTGTAATTGGCGGCGCCGTTGCCGCCATTGCCCTGGCGCAAGATCTCTTTGGAAACGGCAGGATATACTGGCTCATATCCAGCAAGCATCGCATAGGGCACGCCGGTCCGTTCGTCAACCACAGCAACTACGGACAGTTCATGAACTTGTCAATTGGAGCAGCGCTCGGGCTGCTCATTGTCAAACTGCACCAGGGTTTCGCAGGCAAAGAGATAACGCCGCGAGTTATCGTCAAATACTTGGGTTCACGTTCCGCCAGGCTGATTTGGCTGCTCGTTGCAATCATGGCTGTCGGGGCGGCAACCGTTTTCATTTCGCTTACTCGAGGAGGGATGATCAGCGTGTTTGTTGCGATGGTATTCACGACGCTTCTCCTTGCCATGCAGCGGTCGCTCAGAAAATGCGTTTGGGGTGTAATTGTTGCAGCGTTTATCACATTACTTTGCGTTTTGCACGTGCGTTTCGATGCCATTTACGACAGCCTGGCGAGCCTGAGAAATTTCGACGGAGTCGATGCGGGAAGGCTGCAGATACTCAAGGACATCGGCCAAATATGGACTAAGTTTCCAGTGTGGGGGACGGGTCTTGGCACGCATTCGGTGGTCTATCCGATGTTTGACCGCTCGACAATCCCGCAATTAGCCGCACACGCAGAAAATGAATACGCCCAGGTTTTGGAGGAGACCGGTTTGGCCGGTCTGGGCGTTTTGATGGTCTTCGCGGTGATAATCTGGTCCGTATATGCGAAAAATATTCGCGGCGCCAGACTGTCGATTCGCACGGCGTCGTACGGTCTTGGGTTTGGCTTGCTGGCGGTGCTTATCCATAGTTTTAGCGACTTTGGTCAACATCTTCCGGCCAATGCTGTTCTCTCGGCGGTGTCTTGCGCACTTCTGCTTGCGCTGGCCCGGCAGGACAAAAGAACGCCCCAGTCGCCAGACGCCGGTTCGCAAAGCCGCAGGAGAGTGCTGAATGGGGCAATTCTGGCCGGCGCGCTCGCGGTTTGCTTATGGGCGCTCATCGGAGCCGACAATGCGCGCGTTGCCGAGGCTCACTGGCGGAATGTCAAAGATGCGGCGAATAGGCTTGCAGAGAGAGAGTGGCGGGGGACGCCTGAAGAATATGAGTACTTGATTTCCGAGGCAACTGCTGCGTGCGACCGTCAGCGGTGCGATGCGAAGTACCGGTATTGGCTGAATGTGTATCGCTGGCATTCGATAGAGAGCGCAGCCGATCCGAATATCGGGCAAGCCGGCATCCCCGAAGAGTCGATGCCTGCTGTCCGCAGCATTGTGTCCGGCTTGCACGAGGCACGGTTGCTGTGTGCGACATACGGCCCAGTATGCAGTATGGTCGGGCAAATCGAGAAGTTCGTTCTCTACAACGACGGCGGAGCGGAAAACATAAGGAGGGGTTTTCGGCTTTCGCCGTGCGATCCGATTTCGTGTCTTGCCGCCGGCTATCTTGATATCGCCGAAGGCAGAAATGACGACTGTGTGGAGAAGTTCGAAAGAGCCGTCGAGCTTGACGGGACATTGTTCAAGCCGGTTGTGCGGATATTTGTCAATCGCCTGAGCCAGCCGCATTTAGCCATTTCGGCGGCGGGAGATGATATAGACCGGCTGCACCACGTTGTCGGCGTTCTTGAAGAGATGCAATACAGAGATTTGGCCGAGCAGACGCTCGAAAAAATCACGGACAAGCTTGAAGCGAAGTGCTCCCTTGCCGATGCGTCCGCCGGTGAGATTGCGCTGCTGGGTCAAATTCACACAAGGCAGGGCAATAACGAAGCGGCGGTAGAGTGCTATCGGCGAGCTTTGGCCCTCGATTACGGCCGGGTCGAATGGCGGCTCGAGCTGGCGGGGCTGCTTGCCCGGATGGAAAGAGCGCCGGAGGCGATGCGCGAGGCAAGAATCTGCCTGCGGCTGAGGCCCGGATTAAAGGCCGCTGAGGAGCTTGCCGGGAGCTTGTCGGTCCGTTTGTCCGCGATGGACGAACAGACCACACCGCCGTGATAGTGCTGTCAGACGTGCGGGCGGGCCTTCGAAGAGAAGGCCGAGCCTCAAGCACAGCGTGGCGACAACCTCGTCGGTGCACCGACGGGGACGGAGTCCGCCCGGATTGGCAGAGATATTTCATCGTTGGTCAAATGCGAGGTATGCAATGGAGCAAGGAACACAGGTAGCCGAGGCAGGCGGGAAGAGTGAAACGACAACGGCGTTGGTCGATAGAGAAGCATATCCTGATGAGGATCGCCTTGAGCTTCTCTTCTCCGAATTCGACATTGCGGCGGATGAGCCATATTCGAGCGACCGATTGTTGCCTTATCCGGCCGTCTCAGAGTCTGAGATTTCAAACTTCAATGAGTGGTCAATACGGGTCCTGGATGTGGTCGCATCCGTTGCCATACTTCTTCTGGCCGCCCCGGTAATGGCTGTGATTACTCTGCTGCTGAAGATTTCTTCTCGCGGTCCGGTCTTGTACAAACAGACGAGATTAGGCAAGCACGGGAAGGTCTTCACATTGTACAAGTTCAGGACCATGGTGGACAATGCCGAGGCGGAGAGCGGCCCGGTCCTGGCGACGATAGACGATCCGCGGGTCACGCCCGTCGGGCGGGTATTGCGTCGAACGCGCTTGGATGAATTGCCGCAGTTGTTCTGTGTGTTGCAAGGTCACATGAGCTTGGTCGGGCCAAGGCCGGAAAGACCTTATTTTGTAAGCCGGCACAAAAGTCTGCAAGGGATAAGGCTTGCCGTCAAGCCCGGCTTGACGGGACTTGCGCAAATTAGAAGCTACTACGACCTCAAACCCGAACATAAAATTAAGTACGACTCCTTATACATCCAGAAAAGGTCGGCACTGCTGAATCTCTACATTTTATTGAAAACCGTTCCCGTGATCTTCACAAACAAAGGGTGGTAGGAGATATGCAATTAACCGCATTCGATAGAAATTCGCTCGATATAAGACCTCTATCCGAGAGAATACACGACTTGAATCTTTCTGTTGTGAGTCGATTGGAGCCGAGAAGGGGGGCTGTCTGCGACGAACAACTGAAGATTGTGGCCGGCCGAATTATCGCTGCAAGGGAAAAGGGAGCGTCGGTTATTCTCATGATGGGGGGGCATGTTATCAGGTCCGGCGTCCAGAATTACCTGATCGACTTGATCAGCCGAGGGTATATTTCGTGTATTGCGACAAACGGCGCGGGAATGATTCATGACTTCGAGTTTGCACTTGTAGGCGCTACAACCGAGAACGTGGCGAAGTACATAAAGCAGGGACAATTCGGCCTCTGGGAAGAGACAAGCAGGATCAACGAATATATAAATCAAGGCTATAGAGATAATCAAGGCATGGGCCAAGCCGTCGGAAAGGCTATCTGTGAGGGGGATTTTCCCTTTAAGGACATCAGTGTTCTGGCCGCGGCATACCGATGCGAAGTGCCGGTTACGGTCCACGTCGGCATAGGATGTGACATCATCCATGAACACCCTAATTGCAGCGGCGCCGCGACCGGCGAAACATCATACCGTGATTTCCTGCGTTTTACCGGAGTAGTCGAGAATCTGGAAGGCGGCGTGGTGATGAACTTCGGCAGCGCTGTTATGGCCCCCGAGGTATTCTTGAAGGCCCTGAGTATGGCGAGAAACAAGGCTCGCAAGGCAGGCAGGTCTATCACGCATTTCACGTCTCTTGTATGCGACCTGCGTGATTTGGGCCGCAATTTCCGTGCCGAGGCGTCGAAAGACGACCAGGCATACTACTTTAGACCGTGGAAGACCATGTTGGTAAGGACCGTAGCGGATGGGGGAGAAAGCTTCTACGTAAGAGAGAAACATTCGCAGACCATCCCCGGTCTGTGGAACAGTATCAATGGTTTGGAGACAAGAAGTGGGAGCAGTCATCGACGCCGACAATCTGGCCAGGAACCTGCAGCGGATGAAAAGGGCGGGTAAGAAAATTGTCTTGTGTCACGGATGCTTCGACCTTATGCATCCGGGGCACATAAAGCATTTTCAGGCAGCCAAGAGGATGGGGGATGTCCTGGTTGTGACTGTTACGCCGGATGTGTACGTGGATAAAGGGCCGGGCCGCCCGGCCTTCAGCGAGGAGCTTAGGGTCGCTTCCATCGCGGCGCTCAGTTGCGTGGACTTCGCGGCAATCAACAAATGGCCTACCGCCGAGCAGACTCTCCGAATCTTCAGGCCTAATATATATGTAAAAGGACAGGAATTCGAGAAAGGCAAAGATCTGACCGGCAAGCTGCATCGGGAATGGGCCGTAGCCAAAGAGGTCGGATGTGAGATGCGTTTTACTCATGAAGTCGTCTTTTCTTCCACCAAGCTGCTCAAAACACATTTCAAGGAGCTTGTCAGCTCACTCAATGGAATCGCCGGCCAAAAACAAAATTCTGTCGTTTAACGACCTAACAGATAGGGTTGCCGAGCTCAAACGGGCAGGAAAAGTCGTTGTCCAGAGCCATGGAATCTTCGACCTTATCCATCCCGGCATAATTGCGCACTTGAATTCAGCGAGGAAACAGGGAGACATTCTCATAGTTACGGTCGTAAAGGACAAGGATGTTCGCAGAGGCCCGGGCAGACCTATCTTCCCGGAGAATCTTAGGGTGGATAATGTCGCATCATTGGAACAGGTTGATTATGCCTGCGTGGTTGATGATGAGGCGCCTTACGAGTGCGTAAAAAGAATAATGCCGGACGTCCTGGCAAAGGGCCAGGCATACAAGGAGCGCGACAGAAATATCCATGCCAAGCTGTTCGAGGAGGAAAGAGATCTGCATTTCGGCAAGAGTAAGATTTATGAGACCGGCGGCTTTTCATTCAGCTCGTCGCTGCTCATAAAGGACATGTTGAGCATATACTCCGACGAAACAAGAATGTTTCTAAAGGATTTTTCCGAGCGATACAGTTTCTACGACATATTGAAAAGAATCAACGATCTGAAAACTCTCAAGGTGCTGCTTGTCGGCGACGGCATTATTGACGAGTACCACTATTGTGAGCCGATCGGCAAATCCGCCAAAGCCCCGATAATTGTTAATAAGTATCTGTCCCACGATGTCTTTGCCGGCGGGGCTTTTGCCATTGCGAACCATCTTGCGGGCTTCTGCGATAATGTCGAGCTGGTCTGCCTGCTGGGCAGGGGTGATTCAAAAGAGGGGTTTATCAGGAGCAGTCTCAGGCCGAATGTCAAAACGCATTTCTTCTACAGAGACGACGGCCCGGTCGTTCTCAAAAAACGTTATGTTCATCAGTACTCAAATCAAAAATTGCTCGAGGTTGATTACTTCAATGACAGCTATATTAACGGTTCGCTCGAATCGGCGATCGTTGACTATTTGAAGTCCGCGATACCTTCTTACGATATGGTCCTGGTGTCGGATTTCGGACACGGCTTCATCACCGGCGGGATAATCGAAACCATTGAGAAGACATCCGCGAGATTCGCAGTGAATACCCAGACCAACGGAGCCAATGCGGGCTATAACCTAATCACCAAGTATCATCATCCGGCTTATGTTTGTTTGGATGAACCTGAAGTCAGACTCGCCGCATGCGAAAAATACGCGGACATCGAGGGAATTGCCAAGACCCTGGCGAAGACAATAGACAGTGACTATCTGATTGTTACCAGGGGCAGAAACGGTTCGATAGGCATAAACAGGGGCAGTGAGATCAACAGAACGCCTGTATTCTCCACCAAAGTGGTTGATACCGTCGGCGCAGGAGATGCGTTTTTCGCCTGGACGGCGCCGTGTATTTCACGAGAAATTCCTCTTGATTTGGTTTCATTTATCGGCAATGTCGTGGGCGCCCTGGCGGTTAGAGTGGTGTGTAACAAAAAGCCCGTTGAGAGATATGAGCTTCTCGAGTTCATTTACGCATTGTTGAAGTAGGAAGGACGTCAAATGAGAGAATATATTGAGAACCACCACAGGAATTTCATAAGCCTGATTGAGTCGATAGAGGTGACGGACGGCAAAGCAGAGGAGCTGGACACATATGCCGGGTTTGAAGCTGTTTGCAGAACGGTTAAGAAGCAATCGGACGCGGGCGGCAAAATAATCGCTATCGGCAACGGCGGAAGCGCGGCTATCGCTGGCCACACGGCCATTGATTTCTGGAAGAATGGGCGCATGCCCGCCATAGCGTTCAACGACGGCCCTCTCTTAACCTGCATAGGCAACGACTTCGGATATGAACACGTCTTTGAGAAGCCCATAGAGTTCTTTGCCCGAAAGCAAGACGTGTTGTTCGCAATCAGCAGCTCCGGCAAGTCCGAGAATATTCTAAAGGGCGTTCAGGCGGCGCAATCAAAGGGCTGCTCGGTCATTACCCTCTCCGGGTTTGACACAGATAATCCGTTGAGGTTTATGGGCGCTTACAATTTCTATGTCCCGTCGCACGAATACGGCGCCGTTGAAGTGACACATCAATACATCTGCCACTGCATACTTGACGTTATCATCGAGGCCAAATCGCAGCGTGCTGAAGCGCAGCTCGGTCGGCTTGTCTCCTCAGCGCGACTTGCACAGCCTGCATCATTTGTCTAATACCATTTCCAAAAAGAAAATGCCCTTTTTGTCATTCCCGCGAAAGGCCTGCCCTGAGCGAAGCCGAACGGGCGGGAATCCAGGCATGCAGCTCTCTGGATTCCGGGTCAAGCCCGGAATGACAAGCCCCAAGAGTTATGCTGATTTATTTGAAACGGTACTACGGGATTTAAGGAAGACACAAGTGAATAAGTTTAGAAGTGTCGTGGTTACCGGAGGAGCCGGCTATGTCGGCTCGGTTTTAGTGCCAAAGCTGTTGGCTAAAGGCTATGAGGTGACGGTGATAGACCTCTATATCTACGGAAAAGAGGCTTTGAATGCGGTCAGAGGCAACCGGAATCTTACCGAAATAACGGGAGATATCAGAGACAAGAAATTGCTGGAAAGGGCGACATCGGGCGCCGACGCCGTCATTCACTTAGCGTGCATATCCAACGATCCGAGTTACGAGCTGGACCCCGAACTCGGCAGGGCCATCAACTACGACGCCTTCATGCCGTTAGTGAAGATAGCGAAGAAGAACAAGGTCAAGAGGTTTATCTATGCATCAAGCTCCAGCGTTTATGGCGTTAAGGACGAGCCTGAGGTTACGGAGAATCTCCCCCTTGAGCCTCTGACCGATTACTCAAAGTATAAAGCCAAGTGCGAAGAGATAGCCCTGAGCGAGGCAACAGACGATTTCGAGGTGGTAGTCATCAGGCCATCTACCGTCTGCGGATACTCGCCCAGATTAAGGCTCGACCTCACAGTCAATATCCTGACGAATCATGCCGTCAACACAGGCAGAATAACCGTATTCGGCGGAGAACAAAAGCGGCCGAATCTGCACATCGAGGATATGACCGACTTATATGTCTATCTGCTGGAGCTGCCCAAAGAAAAAATTCAGGGCCAAGTATTTAACGTCGGGTATGAGAACTACAAGGTTAGAGAAATCGCGGAGATGGTCCGGGACGTCGTCGATTGCCGGATACCCATCGAGACCACCCCGACCGACGATATCCGCTCCTATCACGTATCGTCCCGAAAGATCAAGGAGGAGCTGGGCTTTGAGGCCAAACATTCCATCCAGGAGGCGATCATGGATATCAAGAATGCCTTTGAACAAGGCAGGATTGCCAATCCGATGAGTGATGCAAGATACTACAACATCCGGTCGTTGCAGGCATTGAAAGCCGCTGGAGGCATTTGACGGTGGACAGAGTGGAAATAGTGAAGCAAATGATCAGGATTCGCATGGTCGAGCAGTATATAGCCGCGCGCTATCCGGAGCAGAAGATGCGCTGCCCAACGCATTTGTGTCTTGGCCAGGAGGCCGTCCCCGCGGTATATGGACATTTCGCCGACGAAGCCGACATATTCGTCGGCACGTGCCGGTCCCACGGATACTACCTTGCCAAGGGCGGAGATTTGACTGCGCTGTTTGCCGAGCTTCTCGGCAAGCCCGGCGGGTGCTCCGGAGGCTTCGGCGGGTCAATGCATATTATCGACCTGAAAAAGAACTTCTGGGGCAGCTCCGCAATCGTTGCAGGAGGAATACCGATTGCCGCAGGCGCCGCATTCAGCCTCAAGTATAAGAAAAAGCCCGGGGTTGTCGTGGCCTTCTTTGGCGATGCCGCTATGGAAGAAGGCGTTGTCTATGAGACGGTGAACTTTGCCTTGCTGCACAACTTGCCGATCATGTTTGTCTGTGAGAACAACGGTCTGGCAATTACGACACCCATCGAACTAAGACAGTGCCGCACCACTCTTTACAACAGGTTTCAGGCAATGGGCCTGGCCGGTTTGCGCGTCGAAGAGAACGATATAGCAAAACTCATAGACGTCGCCCGCAAGAGCTATGATTCGACCAGGAGTGGTCTGGGCCCGACATTTGTGGAGTGCCGTGTATCCCGATGGTGCGCGCACGTGGGGTCCCAATTCGATGGGCCGGTGGATTCCTGGTGGAAAGAGCCGGTTCGCTCAGCCGCGCGTTCATGTCCGATTTGCGTCCTGATGGATGAATTGATTGAAGAGGGAAAGATAGACTTTCAACTGATGCGCGATTTGAAAGACCGGATAAGTGAAGAGATCGACAGTGCATATCGCCAAGCTGAAAGGGCGTCCGATCGCGCCAGGCCGAACCTGACTGAGTTCGTCTATGCATCCGGGCTGACTTCTGAACTGCCGCTCGGCAAACGTCCCATCAAGAGCATCAGCTTTGAGCACACTGAGCAGCCGAAACTGGTTAACGCGTTTTAGAGAATTAGGCATTCGATGAATCATTCGCGCACATACGCACAGGCAATTGCAGAGGCGGGCTTTCAGGCGATGGATATGGATGAATCTGTCTTCTATGTCGGCCAGGGCACGCGCGACAGAGGGTATATATTCGGAAGCATGGAAAAGATATTTGAGAGATTCGGGCCCGACAGAGTCGTGGAAATGCCAATCTCCGAAAATGCGGTTGCAGGGGTGTGCGTCGGTGCGGCCCTGGGTGGTTTGCGGCCGATTCTTGTTCTCCAGCGGGCGGATTTCGTTTTTCTCGCATTGGACCAGCTCATCAATCATGCCTCGAAATTCCACTATATGTTCGGCGGACGGACGCCGGTTCCTTTGGTGGTTCGGCTTATTGTAGGCAAAGGCTGGGGCCAGGGGCCTCAGCACTCTCAGAGCCTGCACAGCATGTTTGCTCACTTTCCCGGCCTGAGGGTCGTAGCGCCCAGCGAGCCTTACTCGGCAAAGGGCCTCCTGTTGAATAGCGTCTTCTGCGACGATCCTGTCATTATTGTCGAGGCGCGGCCTTTGTACGAAATTACTCAGTCAATTCCGCAGGAACCTTACGTAGTGCCGTTCGGCCGGGCGCGAACGGTAGTTGAGGGCGAAGATATTACGATTGCCGCGCTGTCGTTCATGGTGCCCGAAGCGGTGCAGGCCGCCGGTGAGCTGGCCGAGGCGGGTAAGTCCGCAGAGGTGATAGACATAGTCTCAGTCAATCCCCTGGATATCAATACCATAGTTGCTTCCGCCGAAAAAACCGGACGGCTGTTGGTCCTGGATACGTCGTGGAGTTTTTGCGGGATAAGCGCTGAGCTGAGTGCCCAGGTTAATGAAAGGCTTTTCGGCCGACTCAGGTCGCCGGTCAAACGGCTGACCATACCCTACTGCCCGGCCCCGGCTGCTTGCGATTTGGAAGAAGACTACTATCAGCCCGCAAGCAAGGTCGCGGAGTGCGCCGAAGATATGATTTTGGGAGTGTGCTAATGTCAGGAAATACGTTTCTCGTTATCGGCAGCAACTCCTTTTCAGGGGGCTGGATGGTTGATGTGCTTCTGGCGGACAATCCTCAAAATCGTGTAATAGGGATGAGCCGTTCGCCGGAGAAGAGCGGCCTCTTCCTGCCCTACAAAGCGAGAAAAACAACGAAATTCCAATTCCATCAGATCAACATAAACAGCGATGTCCGCGAGATGTTCGAGCTTTTGGATGAGGTCCGGCCCGAATACGTAATAAACTTTGCGGCCCAGGGTGAAGTCGCCACCAGTTGGCGGTATCCCGAGCAATGGTTTCAGACCAACGCAGTGGGCATAGTGAGGCTGGCCAACTTCCTTAAGGACAAGGATTACCTCAAACGCTACGTTCACATCTCGACCCCGGAGGTCTATGGAGACTGTCAAGGCGTCACAGAGTCGGCTCCGCTCAAACCAAGCACGCCTTATGCCGCGTCTAAAGCTGCTGGAGATTTGTATTTATCGACTCTGGCGATGCAGTATGATTTTCCTCTAATAACGATTCGCTCCACAAATGTGTATGGAAAGCATCAACAGCTTTACAGGATCATACCTCGCACAATCATATTCTTGAAATCCGGCAGAAAGATTCATCTTCACGGGGGCGGGGCGGCCGTAAAGTCCTACGTACATATTCACGACATTTGCCGGGGCATACTTGCCGCCGCCAGAGACGCACAGCCGGGGTCGATCTATCATTTCTCTCCGGATGAATCTATCTCTATCAGGGAA
Organism: Sedimentisphaerales bacterium; assembly: GCA_035288065.1. GTDB lineage: Bacteria > Planctomycetota > Phycisphaerae > Sedimentisphaerales > Anaerobacaceae > JAFGCD01. The sequence goes on from DATEBC010000174.1 coordinate 11,318, forward strand.
TTGGTTGAGAAGGTATGCCTCTTGATGGGATATGATTTTAACGAGGCAACAGACGAGGTGCAGGAGCGCCCGGGCCAGGACTCGCGTTACATAATTGATTCATCCAAGGCCCGCAGAGAACTGAAGTGGCGCCCCATTATTTCTTTGGAGCAAGGCCTGGCCGAGATGATTGACTGGGTGTCGGAGAATTTCGATAAGTTCGTGACCGAGCCTCTCGAGTATGTTCATTTGCCTTAGGAGATTCGACAAATGTCAGAGGTAAACCTGATGGATTTCTATCCCAGAGCGAAGAGAGACCTCAATCACAGGGTTGCGGTGGGCGAGGAAGACAGACGTATCGCCAAGCAGTTCGGCAGAGAGTTCTTTGACGGCACGCGCGACCAGGGCTACGGCGGGTACAGGTACGACGGCCGATGGGTTCCGGTAGTCAAGAGAATGAAGGACTATTACGGTCTGGCGGACAAGACGAGCGTATTAGATGTCGGATGCGGCAAAGGGTTCATGCTCCACGATTTCAAACAGGTGATGCCCAAGTGCACCGTCGCAGGCCTGGACATTTCCGAATACGCAATTGCCAATGCGATGGCGGATGTAAAGCCTTTTCTTGCCGTCGGGAACTGCAAGAGCCTGCCGTATCCGGACGATTCATTTGATTTCGCAGTTTCAATCAACACGGTGCACAACCTCAAGAGGGACGAATGCGCCGAATCAATACGCCAGATCGAATGCGTCGCGCGCAAGAACAAGTTCATTGTGGTCGATGCATATCGTGACGAACAGGAAAAGAAACGGATGCTCAAGTGGAATCTGACCGCAGAGACTATCCTGCACGTCGATGATTGGAAGCAGCTCTTTGAAGAAGCCGGCTACACCGGCGATTATTACTGGTTCACGCCATAGAGGATTTTTGGAAGAAGCTATGAAGACTATGAACGCAATGAAAGTGGAGTTCTCTTATTTGCCCATGCAGTTCGGGCAGGCGCGTCGGGGCGAGGACCCGGGCCGATCTTACACTGATCGGATTATTGATGATATCCGCGATTTCGTGGAAACCGGCGACTTCACACTGGGCGAGAAGCTCGAAGAATTTGAGTCCAAGTTCTCCGGGTTGATAGGAGTCAGACATTCCATAGGGGTCAATTCCGGAACCGATGCCCTGATACTTTCTCTCAAGGCGCTGGAGATCGGACCCGGCGACGAAGTTGTAACATCCGCCGAGACCTTCATTGCCACCGCCGGAGCAATTGCGGCAACCGGGGCCACGCCCGTCTTTGTGGATGTGAACGATGAATTCATCATTGACGCCGACCTGATTGAGCAGGCCGTAACCGAGAGAACAAAGGCGCTGCTGCCTGTGTGGTTTACCGGAAATGCCCCCGATATGGCCCGAATAAATGAGATAGGGACAAGATATAATATTCCGGTCGTTGAGGATTCGTGCTGCGCCATAGACGCAGCTATTGACGGCAAGAAGGCCGGCTCATTCGGCATCACGGGGACTTTCAGCTTTCACCCTTTGAAGAACCTCAATGTATGGTCCGACGGCGGCATGATCACTACGGACTCGGATTTGATGAACGAGAAACTGCGATTGCTCAGAAATCACGGGCTTGTCAACAGGGATGAAGTTGCCGTATTTGGGGTGAACAGCAGATTGGACACGATTCAGGCGGTTGTTGCGCTTCGAATGATTGATGATGTTGCGAGCATAACCGATCGAAGAATCGCCAACGCCGGGCTATTGGATCGGGCCTTTTCGCAACTGCCCGGCTGTATTGAGGCGCCCAGCCGCAGGCCGAATGTCCGACACGTTTACCACCTCTATATGGTAAGGGCGAAAGATCGAGATAATCTCCTGAAGTATTGTATTGAAAACGGCGTTGAGGCCAAGGTCCACTATCCGATTCCGCTGCCTTATCAACAGTGCTGTCGCCATTTGGGGTACAAGCGCGGAGACTTTCCCAAGGCCGAGCGGGATTGCGGCTCGATAATCACCTTTCCCGCCCATCAGCATCTCACAGATGAAGAATTACACTACATAATTGATGTTGTAAGAGCATTTTACGGGGACAATTAGAGATGAGGAACATACCCTACATCGATCTGAGGCGGCAGCATGTGCCGATAAAGGACGAAATACTCCGTGCCGTCGGCAGGGTGATTGACAGTGCGGGCTTCATACTCGGAGAGGAAGTCGAGAGATTTGAGCGCAAAATCGCGGACTATTGCAGGACAAAGTATGCCCTCGGAGTGAATTCCGGGACCGATGCGCTGTTTCTATCGCTCAAGGCTTACGGCATTGGTCGAGGCGACGAGGTGATTACGGCGCCGAATTCGTTTCTGGCGACGGCTTCGTCAATCGTGGCCGCCGGCGCCAGGCCGGTCTTCGTGGATGTCAGGGACGATATGAACATAAATCCGGAGCTCGTGGAGCGGAATATAACGAGAAGCACCAGGGCAATAATACCGGTCCACCTTACCGGCAAGCCTGTCGATATGGACCCCATAATGAGAATAGCCCGAGCGCACAACCTGATTGTGGTGGAAGACGCGGCCCAGGCGATCGGTGCGGAGTACAAAGGCAGGAAAGTCGGCTCGATTGGCGATTGCGGCTGTTTCAGCATGCATCCGCTAAAGACGCTGAATGCTTGTGGCGATGGCGGTGTGATCACCACAAATGACCAGAATCTCCATAGCAGTCTGATTCAACTGAGGAATATCGGACTCAAGAATAGGGATGAGTCCGACACGTGGGGCTACAACAGTCGTCTCGATGCGATTCAAGCGGCTATATTGACCGTCAAGCTCAAATACCTTGATCTATGGATCGAGCAAAGAAGGAGCAATGCAAAGTATTACATACAGCATCTCGGCAACGTGGTCAGGGTTCCGGAAGATGAAGGCGCTGATAAACCCGGCTGGCACACGTTCGTTATACAGACCGAACAAAGAGATGAGCTTCAGGGACACCTGGAGCTGAACGGCATCGGCACAAGAATCCATTATCCTATTCCGATTCATCTGCAGCACGCTGCGAAATCCTTGGGGTATCGAGAGGGCGATTTCCCCGTCTGCGAACGGCAGGCGCAGACCATATTGAGCCTGCCTGTTTACCAGGGATTGACCAGAGATGATCTGGCCCAGGTTGTCGATGCAGTAACAAGCTTCTTCCATATCAGGAGCCGCCCCGTTTCAGGGCCGTTCTTAATATCAGCCAAAGCTCT
>DATEBC010000175.1:0-14410 GCA_035288065.1 Sedimentisphaerales bacterium
AGTGTCTGCCTTGCCTCGAGCTGAGTTATTCGTTCCTGCATCTCCTGCAGCAACTTCATGGTAGTGTCCATCTGCTGCTTGAGATCCGATAGTTCGTCTGCCTGAGCAGCCCTGGCCGAGAAGAGCAGCAGCAGAACGAATGCGGCAGCCGCCGGCACAATCCTTCTTTTAATTTCTTCTTTCTTCACGTTTCCATCTCCAAAAAAAGTGCCAACCTATACTCGCCCCCCAAGCCAATCCTGGGGAGCGTCGCTTATTCTATGTCTGCCTTTTTATAGTGTACGATAGTATACGCATGTTAGAGAGATGTCAAGCTTGTGTTAGAAATAAATTATTTGTGGGGACTTTTTAGGACAGTGCGTGTGGGGGATGAGCAGGGGGATTCACAAGAAACGGCTATGCGAGGCTGTGCGTCGGGCAGAGTCCGCGGCACAGCCGGCGCAGGGCATCAGGCGCAGGGCAAATGGATGGTGAAGGTGGAGCCTTGCCCGGGGGTGCTCTGGACTGTTATGGAACCATTATGCACCTGGGCAATGTGTTTTACAATCGCCAGCCCCAGACCCGTCCCGCCGAGATTGCGGCTGCGTCCCTTATCCACCACGTAGAATCGCTCGAAGATTCGGCTGAGGTGTTTGCGCTCTATCCCGCAGCCGCTGTCCGCAACGGCAATGGTTATCTCATGCGGGCGTTGTTCGACGTCGATTCGGACACTGCTATCCGGTTTACTGTATTTGATTGCGTTGCCCACGAGATTAACAACAGCCTGTTCGAGGAGGGCTGAGTTGACTCTGGCCTTTATCTGCTCACTGCAATTGAGGTTTATGGCGACGTTCTTCTCGGATGCTTTGATTTGGGTCAATTCGACGGCCGCGCCGAGTATGGGCCTCAGATCAGTTTCCTCGAAAGATATCATTCTTCTTTGCGCATCCTCCTCCAGGCGGGAAAGGCTGAGCAAATCCTCTATGATTGCATTAAGCCGGTCGGAGTGTTTGGCGATGATCTTAAGATAACGCTCGACCTGCTCGGGATTATCCGCTCCCTTCTCCAGAAGAGCCTCGGCAAAGCCCTGGATTGACGTTACGGGCGTTCGCAGCTCGTGTGAGACATTGGCGACAAAGTCGCGTCGAATGTTCTCAAGCCTTCGGATCTGCGTAACGTTGTGAATGACAATGACCGCCCCGGTTTTGCCGCTGTCGGAGCCGCCGATCCTCGCTCCGTGCAATTGGAAGAACCGGCCTTGTCCGCTTGGCAGACAAATATCCTCCTCCGTCGGCTCCTTGCCGGCAAGTGTGCGGCCGACAAATCTCTGAAAGTCCGCATCCCGGACAGTCTCCTCTATAGTCCGGCCTTGTGCGCGGGATGGGTCTATTTCCAGCAGCTCTGCAGCGGCATGGTTGACGCTAAGAATGCGTCCATCCGCATCGACGGCGACAACGCCTTCGATCATGCTTGTAAGCACCGCCTCGAGTTCGTTGCGTTGTTTTGTAATAGTGAGGAATCGTTCGTGAAGCTGTCCGGCCATTTCGTTGAGCGCCTGGGCCAGGGCCGCCAATTCCACCGGGCCGAAAACCGGCACTCGAATGTCAAGCTCGCCGGCTGCAAAACGCTTTGCAACCTGTTCCATCTGGATAATAGGCCGACTGATTCGACGAGATGCGGCCAGGCTCAAGGCCGCGATGCACAGCGCTACCACAATTCCGCCCCAGAAGATCTTCACGTAAATATCCGCAAGTGCGTCATCGATTGCGGTAACGGGAAGCGAGGTACGCGTTACTGCGACGGCTTCGCCGTCCTTCTTAATGGGCACAGCCACATACATCATGTTTTTCCCGAGCGTATTGCTAAATCGCAGCGACCAGCCGAAGTCCGTTTTGAAGGCATCAATTATCTCCGGCCGGCCCGAGTGGTTCTCCATTAAGGCCGGATCCTCATCCGAATCTCCAACGACTATGCCGGAGGAAAGCACAACCGTAAAACGGGTCCGGCGATCACTCGCATCGGCCAGCATCTTGCAGAGCCTGTCAACGTTCGGCGGGTCGTCCTTAATCATGGGCGCTACCTGCTCGGCAAAGACACGCGCCAACGTGTCCAGCTCGGTGCGGACCTGCTCATAATAGAACGCGCGAAAGGAATATGAAGAAATCGCCGCTACCGCAAGCAGCACTGCTATCGTAACGAAAAGGAAATACGGATATAGCTGCCATATAAGTCTTCTTCTGGTCATTGTTCTAATCCTTGAAGCGGTATCCGACGCCGCGAACTGTTTCTACGTATTTGCCGTAAGGGCCGAGCTTCTTTCGCAGAGAAACCATCTGCACATCGACGGCTCTGTCTGTAACCACGTAGTCGCCGCCGTGCAGCGAATCGACAATTTGATATCGCGTAAATACAAGACCGGGACGCCGGGCCAGGGTGTGAAGCACATTGAACTCGGTGAGCGTCAGCTCAACGGGCTTGCTCTTAATCAGCACCTCGTGCCGTGCCGGGTCGATGGTCAGGTCCTGGATTCGAATCACCTTGAACTCATCAATCGGCTGAGCGGCGCTGCGCAGTATCCTTCGCACGCGGGCAACCAGGACCTTGCCGCTAAAGGGTTTGGTCACGTAGTCCTCGGCTCCCAGCTCAAGGCCGATTACGATGTCCGCCTCTTCGGCCTTTGCCGTGAGCATAAGGATAGGGATCGGCTTCGTCTTTGCATCCGCCTTGAGTTTTCTGCAGACGTCAAGCCCGTCAATGCCGGGCAGCATCAAATCCAGAATAATCAGGTTCGGCAGCTTGTTCCTGGCAAGCTCGAGAGCACGCTCGCCTGTCTCGCAGGTCAGGACTTCGTAACCCTCCGGCGCCAGGTTCAACTGGACCAGCTCTCGTATATCCTCCTCGTCATCGACGACGAGCACTCTTGCCCTGCTCATAACAGCAGCCCCTTCGAAGACCCAACCGGATGTCATCTCGGCACACACCGCCGGTCCGTATTCGGTCACGCTTACGGTGTCTGAATTCCAAAGGATTATAAACCACCGAGGCAATCCCGGTCAAGGGCAAGCTCGAGTCGCACCGTGCTTTTTCCCATTTCTAACACAATTCTAACACAATGCTAACAGCCCCTGAACCCGCCTGGACTATTTATTTAATAGAGCGTCGAATGATATGACTGATTCTCTATTGTCATTCCCGCGAAAGCGGGAATCCAAGTATATGAACAACAGTGTTAATCCGTGTGAATCCGTGTCAAAAACAGAACCGCTCGGTTTGAGAAGAACAGAAACTTGAAAGGCACAAAAAATGACCGAATTCCTGAAAAACATAGCACTCGCGGCCGGCGTCTTTTACTTGGTCTATCGCATATATTCCTCTTATGTCCGGCCTATTCTAAGCCTGTGGTGCGGCAAGAGCAGACCGCGAAGAGCCGGCGCAAACCAACCGAAGCTGCTTAAAGTGCCTCAGCAAGGCTTCGTCGATGTCCGTTAAGTGTGCTTACCCGGGTCTTTGCAGCTTCGACTCCAACAACTCAGAATGCGCATCCGCACAACCAGCCGAATTTCAACTTGAATCTCCCCGTCTTGACCAAGATTAGTCCTAATAACCGCTAAGCCAATACTGCGCCAGCCCCCGCAAATCGGTGAAATCTATATCCCCCGAAAAATCCACATCCACCCCGCCGCAATCGCCCGAACTCTCGCAATCCTCATCCCGCCAGTACTCCGCCAACAAACAATAATCCCCAAAATCCACCTCACCCCCAGCAAACCCTCGAACAACATCCCACACAAACCGCGGATAATCCTTCCCGCCATCAATCGCCCATATATCCTCAATCCCATTGCCCGTCTCGCCAATAAAATCCCACGCCGAGGCGGTAAACGTATTCTCCACCATCATCTGCTCTGTAATTCTGCCAAAGCTGTTATCGCAACCGCTGCCCCCCACCCATCAGGAACGGGAACAGCCCGATGACATCTTCGGCCGAGCCTACGTACGTGAAATTCGTGATTGTATGCCCTTTGCCGTCAAACACTCCCATGAAGTACCCGGCGTCGCGTCCAATGGTGTTGAATTCGGAGCCGGTATAGGCAGATAGGTCGATGTCATTTGTAAGGATGAAGTGCTTGTCCAGAAATCTTCTGTGATTTGTATGAGTATTCTTACGCGATTCGCAGAATAAAATGCAGCGGTGGCCGAAAAGCCGGTATATTTTCTTGCCGGGGAGTGAGGCGGTGCTATAATTGGCGGCTGGACTATTTGGGGTGCGAATAATGGCAGTTTTGAACGTAAATATTGATCACGTTGCGACGGTTCGCCAGGCTCGGCTGACCGATGAGCCGGACCCTGTCTGGGCGGCGGTCCTGTGCGAGCTGGCCGGGGCAAACGGAATTACCGTCCATCTCCGCCAGGATAGGCGCCATATCAACGACCGCGATGTCCGCCTGCTCAAGGAGACCGTCGCCTGCAAGCTGAACCTTGAGATGAGTATGGCCGAGCCGATAGTCAAGATCGCCGAGGAGCTTCGGCCCGACCAGGTAACGCTCGTGCCTGAGAAACGCCAGGAGCTTACAACCGAGGGCGGCCTCGATTGCCTCGCGTACAAAAAGCGCCTCGCCCAGGTCGTCAAAAGGATGCACAAAAAGGGTATTCTCGTCAGTGCCTTTATCACGCCCGACCCGGAGCAGATAATCGCCTCGGCTCAGACCGGCTGCGACGCCGTCGAGCTGCATACCGGCGCGTATGCCAACGCCAAGACGCCGCCCGCCGTCAAGAGAAGGCTGGCCGAGCTGGAGCGAGGCAAACAGCTTGCCCTGGAGAAAAAGCTGATTGTCCACGCCGGCCACGGCCTGACGTATCGCAATATCGGCCCGGTAGCGAGCATCCCGGACTTGTGCGAGTTCAATATCGGCCATAGTATAGTATCGCGGGCCGTGCTTGTGGGGATAGGAGAAGCGACGGCCGAGATGATAAGTCTGATAGAGAAATTTAGTCCATAGCCACGAAGACACGAAGGAGATATAATTAGTTCCTGTTGCGGAAAGCCGAAATCGCCAATGTCACCCCTGCGAAAGCAGGGGTCCACGCCGAAAAAAATGGATTCCTGCTTTCGCAGGAATGACAAACACTGTTTCCTTAACGGGAACTAATTAAGAGAATAGACGGGACTAAATGTTAGTGTCTTATTGCCTTAGTGGCGAGAAGGAGTGCAGGATGTTTACAGGAGCAATGGTGGCGTTGGTAACGCCGTTTCAGGATGGGGCGATTGACTTTGATACTCTCGAAGAGCTGATAGATTTCCAGCTGGAAAACGGCATAGATGCGATTGTGCCGGTTGGAACGACGGGTGAGTGCCCGACTCTCAGCCACGAGGAGCACAAGCAGGTCATCGAAAGGGTTGTCAAGGCTGTGAACGGCCAGGTGCCCGTGATTGCCGGGGCCGGCTCGAACAGCACCGCTGAGGCGATCGAGCTGACGGAGTACTCCAAAAAGGTCGGCGCCGATGCCACGCTGCAGGTCGGGCCGTACTACAATAAGCCTACGCAGGAGGGGTTCTATCAGCACTTCAAGGCGATAGCCGAAGAGGTCGATCTGCCGATGGTCCTCTACAATATCCCTGGCCGATGCGCGGCGGGCATGACGCCGGAGACCATTGCCCGGCTTGCCGAGATTGATAATATTGTCGCCATCAAAGAGGCCACGGGCAGCCTCGACCAGGCCAGCGAGATCATGATGCGCTGCGATATAACGCTCATCTCCGGTGACGATTCGCTGACTCTGCCGCTGGCGTCGGTCGGCGGTAAGGGCGTAATCAGCGTTGTGGCGAATATCGTCCCGGCGGACGTCAAGGCGCTCACGGACCTGATTCTCGAAGGCGACCTTGTCTCGGCCAGGCAATGGCACAAGAAGCTCTTCGTACTCAGCAAGAACATGCTGACCCTGGCGACCAATCCCATACCGATTAAGGCCGCGATGGCGATGCTCGATATGTGCTCAGCCGAGATGCGGCTTCCGATGACGCCGTTAGAGCAAGACAAGCTGGCCATCCTCGGACAAACGCTGAAGGATTACGGCCTCTTGAGCCGAGTATGATGGCTCAGATGCCGTTGATTAGCCGCCTGCCGTCGTCTGCCCTGACTAAGCTCGCATCCAGGGTTATAGTCTGGCCCGCGCTGAAAGTTTGCCCGTCCATTGTGAATTCCCTTACCTTTCAACTGACCTGCAAATAAGTCGCACCCGCCCAGGAGATTATTCAAGAATTAGAACAAATTAGCCGGGGATGTCTTTTATTGAACCTAAAAGAGCGGCGAGGAAATTGTTTCTGTAGAAAACCGCCTTATCTTTGGTTATCAACTTGTATTTCCAGCCAAGCGTTTTGCAGTATTGCTCAGCGGACGACTTTTTTAGTTTGGTTGATAACAAGAAAAGAAAGGGAAGCCCTTTTGTCTCGTGGATTTCCTTGCTTCCGTCTCTAAGCTCGATAAGAAAATCAGGAATATAATTTCTCTTGATAAAAAGAAATCGGTAGGGGATCTTTATGTTATGGCGTTTGGTCCACGTCTTTACGCCCGGCATTCCTTCGAGTTCGACCATGTAGTATTTCTCAAGGTCTGAATCATAGAGTTCTTCGCCATAAGGGCTGCGTTTCAGGCCGATTAATTTGCCTCTGTTGGATCTCATAATTCGGGCGGATTCTTGAGGATGCCTTCCACCAAGGCGGGGTCGAGAAATACTTCTCTAATTTCTGTTGTTGCGAACCAGAGTTTTTTGAGTGAGGTCTTGTCCTGAACAGTAAACAACTCGTTGCCGAGCAAAAACCTTTTCTTTATATGGTTCATCAAGACCTTGTAAATGATATCCTGTCGCTTGTCGGGATTGCGGTCGTATTCCATAAGACTGTCTCTGCAAATAGATCCTACCGCATTGGCAATCATCTGCTTCAACTGGTCAAGCTCAAGGTCCGTGAACTTATTTATCTGTTGAAGGTCTATCTTAAAGTCGTCAAGAACCTCCTGCTCGTTAAAGCCGGATACCAGGCTGCGTTTTTTGATTTCTCTGATTGTCTGCTCTATATCTATCCGCTCGGTTTGATACTGGTAGGCGTCAAGGTACTCTTCCCATTTCTGTATAACCTTCAACTCCTCTTCGAGAGGATAAGGAATGTTGCGGATGATGTCCTGGATATCGCCGATTACGTCTTCGATGTCCTGCGGTTTATTATCCACAGGTTCAAAATCCAAGTCCTTCGCGGGAGGGATTTTCTGAACGTCAATAATATCATCGGGATTGAGAGAGCCTTCATACTGTTCGGCGTCGAGCATCTCCCAAAGCCAATCGTGTTTCAATACGGGGTGGTCAACTACAAGACACTGTTCCCACTCGTTGGTGTTGTGCGGTTCAATGCGTCGAAGACCTCTGCCTATCACCTGCTGGCCATAAACAGAGTATTTCTCACCCGTGTATTCATTGAGTTTATAGGAGAATTTCCTAAAGAGCAGAATAACGGAGATGCTTTTGACATCCCATCCTTCTCGCAGCATCAAGACCGATACGACAGCGTCATACTCGCAGTCTTTGAGATGCCTGTTGATAGTCATTGCTTCATCTTTTTTCTCATCTTCGCTTTCGTTGGTAACCAAGAGTGTATTTAGGTTAAATTCGTTTTGAAGGACTTTTGCGATGTTGGCCGCGTCGGTTATTGATATAGCGACGACAAACAGAAGTGGTTTCCACTTTGGTTTGCCGGACTCATCGAGAGCGACGGTCTTTTTTTGATAATCGAGACATTGCCTGGCGACGGCAATCTGCTGACGCATCGGCTTTTCGCTGGTTATGAACCTTGTGGGCCTGATTTTGCGTTGTTCAATCTCCTCCCACGGGACTTCTTCGGCCTTGATTTCCTTGCCTGTATCAGAATCTATGTATGTGAGTTTGACCTTTTCGATATCGGGCCTGCAGACGATAACTCGCTTGATAATCCTGTCCCGCATAGCTTTCTTTATGCCGTATTCGAGGATTTTTTCGCTGTCGGGATGCAGACCATCGAGCCTGTCGGGGGTTGCTGTTGTGTCGAGCCGGAATATCCGCTGAGGTTTTAGTTGATTCAGGACCTCATTGTAATTTTCCGCCTTGGAGTTATGGGCTTCATCATTAAAGATAACGATGTTGCCGAGGTTCTTCTGGATTATTTCAAGCGAGACTTTGCCTTCGTAGATTTGATGTATGTTTCCGAGGATTATGTTTGCCTGTCTTATGCCCGTCGGGTCTTTGCCGGCCTCCATAGTGTGCAGGGAAATCCTTGCGGGTAAATCTTCCGTTCCGTTGGAGAAGAAGTGAAAGGTATTATAGACAAAAATCTTGCTTTCGGGGTCGAATTCGTCCTTGAGCCTTGACCTGACGATGGTGTTGGGCACGAGGATAAGGAATTTAGTTACATTATGGACGATCATAAAATAGGCGATGATGCCGGCAATTATGGCGGATTTGCCGCCGCCGGTTACAACCTCAACAAGCAGATCTTTTTTGCCGAGTATTTCATAAGAGTAGATTATCCTTTTTACGGACTCGGCCTGATGACGATAGAGCGGGGGGACGAAATTCGGGTCGTCGATATTTTTGAGGAAATCCCTGACCTTGAGTTTCTGGGGGTCGCTCAAGGCAACGGCATATCCCGCCTTGCACCATTCGGCGAAATTCTTTTCGTGTTCTTTGAAAGAGTACTTCATATTAGAATAGCCCGAACACCTTGAGTAGAATGTATTTCGTAATCAAATATATAAGGGTAACCGCCCCTACTAAGAAGATGAATTGAAATAGATAACTCACAACAGGGGAGAGTTGTCTTACTGGTAATACAAATATCTGTTTGCCTTCTCCATCTTTGCATCTAATTTTGGATATGAAAGACTGGGGCAAAAGGGGATAGCCGTACAAATATGACAATATCATCTGCCCTCGAGGTTCTAAGTATTCAATTTCAATAATGTGCTTGAATTGTTCGCCTGTTTTGGGCGAAACAGTCCATTTAATATCAGGGGTAATTGAAAAACCTAAAGGCACGGCGTTTTGATATATTTCGAGTTTCTCAGCAGGGCCCTTTCCGATATTTGTGATTATTAGAGAATGCGTAGCAATACGTATAGGCTCGGTCCCTTCACCTTGCGGTCTCAGAGAAAAAGTGCTCAAGCCGCCATAATAATAGACTAACTTCGCTTTCTTTTGCGATAGGTACTGTATAACCCATAATATCAACGAGAAGATAAATGTTAGTATTGCTGATATTAAATTTTCTCTAAACATAAAGTGACTCACTCAATGTGAACTTCTTTTGTTTTTATTGCTTCGCCGCCGAGGTTGTCCTGGACCCGGCAGGCGACAATGTATTTGCCCGGTCTTTCAAATTCCTCTTCTGCCTTGGGGCTGGGTATTGACTGAATAAGTCGGAACATTGTTTCCGTATCAGCCATATCGGTCAGCCGCAATTTGCCGTCGGCAGCGGGCATTTTGAAAGCGTTACATTTTGTAACGGTTTGGTCTGCGCCCTCGTCTTTGAGGCGTTTCTTCAGGACTCGCCAGTAAACAGCCGGATTTTTACTGTCGGTCAACGCTGCGACGACATCGACGACAGAGAAAAACCAGCTATGCTGGCTATCGTCCCAGTGGCGCCGGATTTGTTTGCCTCTGAATATCGCTATTCTTGTCGCTTCCATTTCGTCATCCGTCAATCTGAAATTCTTTGGTTTTTATTGCTTCGCCGCCGAGGTTATCCTGGACTCGGCAGGCGACAATATACTTGCCGCGCGTTTCAAATTCTTTTTCAGCTTTAAGAATCGCAACGTATCTGCCGTTTTTTTGTTCCCTCATAAGGGCGTATTCGCTATCGCCGAATCTGCCCTGTGCGAAATTGAAGTCCCACTGGCAGTTTATCAGGTAGCCGTCGAGGTTATTGCTTCTTGCTCCGACGGCCTCAAAGGCGTATGTTAGACCGGAGAGCTTTTTACAGGCGATATCCATAATCGAGGCCTGCGAGATGAATTTGAGGAGAAATTCGCTTTTTGAGGCGTCGGGGTAATGGTCAAGGATTCTCTTGCGGAAAAGCTGGGTGTTTATGGGGATTAGTTCAATATCGACGGGGACATTCTTTTTATAGAAATAGTTCTCGAGGACCTGAGCGTATTTCTGCAGGCCCGGCGGGAATACCCAGGCGACGACCTTGAGCCTAAGGCGGATGTTTTCCTGATAGCGGAGTTTCAGGACGTCTTCAACGAACTTTTTCAAGTCCGCTTCAGAGAGGGATTCATTCGGCTTGACGGAGCCGATAAGCAAAGAAGTGCCTGCGTTCATTACGCCGGAGATTTTGCCTTCGCCGGTGAACCTGCTTGCCCCATAACAGGTGAGGATAAAATCCTCGAATTGCTTTTGCTCGATGAACTGGAATTTCTCTATCGGATAGACGCCCATATAATAAACGTGAATGTCGGGAATCGGCTTGATGGTCATTTCTAAGCCAAGTTGCTCATTTTTCTTTTTTGGCTTATCTATATTGACTGATGCCGTCCTGCCGGAAATGTCCTCGGCATCTTTGATCAAGCGGTTCAACGTTACCGATGATGCGACTCTCGAGATATCACAGCCGATAAATTTACGATTGAGCTTTTGTGCAACCGCACAGGCCGTCCCTCCGCCCATAAAGAAATCTGCAACTATATCGCCTTCCATTGATGACGCTTTGATTATACGTTCCAACAGTTCTTCGGGCTTTTGAGTCGGATAACCGATTCGCTCTTTGGACTGGGCATTGATCGTTGCGACGTACCAAACATTCGTTGGCAAAGCACCTTCTTCACTAAAACCCTTGTTCCATTTTGTGTCGTGTGTCAAACTTCCTTTATAATGAATTCTTTGTTTGCTACTCTCGGCGACTAACCTATGTTCTTCTCGCACATCATTCGCGTTAAAAGTAAACTTATTAGATTTTGAATACATCAATACGGAATCGTGCTTTTTATTCCATCTTTTTTCTGTCCGAACTCCCCAAGAATAAGTCCAAATGACCTCTGCCACAAAATTGTCATACCCAAATATCTTGTCCATCTCACCTTTGATATAGTGGCTTGCGTGCCAGTCGCAGTGGACGTAGATAGAGCCGGTGTTTTTGAGGGCTCGGCGCATTTCCCAGAGTCGTGCGTTGAGCCAGACTAAGTAGCTCGGTAGCCCATCTTCCCAGATATCGTGGAAGGTTCTGACTTCGTTGTCATCGCCCCAGATCTGGTTATAGTTTCTGCCGGAGAAGAAAGGCGGGTCGATATAGATGAGGTCTATGCAATTTGAAGGCAAGGCACGAAGGATATGGAGGTTATCGCCGAAGAAGACGGCGTTTAGGGGGATCTTTTTGTTCTTAGCGTCTAAGAATCCGCCCGCCTCTGGCGAGCCGAAACTTATAACGTCTTCGGCGGTGTTGGGCTGCAAGTACGGCAGTTTCAAAAAAGGAAAGACACTGTCGAATGCCTTATCGGGATCGAGGCCCATCGGCGGGTTGGTCGGGTCGGGGAGATTATGGACTGCGCGTCTGCCGGCGCGGGACTTTATGGACTCTGTCTTGAAGACGACTTTCTGATCGGGTAGTTTCTGGGCGAGACTATCTTTCTGGAGTTGCGAGAGTTCATCTATATCCTGCGTTGTTTTTGCCCTGGTATCTTCCACGTTGTTAAAAACCTCCGAAATCAAGGTTCTTATGGCTAAATCGCACCACGCAAACAGCATAGCTGATATTTCACCTAAGAGCAACGGCAATTTGAATGAATTTGTTGGCCGCCAGGGGAATGAGGCGCAGCCAAAGTCCGCGGACGAAATGAAGTTTGTAACGAATCCGGATTCGGTTGGGGGGTGAGAAAAGGGAAATCAAATATCAAAGAGCAAATAGCAAAGCGTGAGGGGCGAGAGCAAGCGATTATTGACTCCCGAAGAACGGGATCTTCGATATTGGTAATTGGGAATTTTCCTTGACGGCCAGGCTCCAGCGGAGTATAATATATATCAAACTAACAGAATCAGAGTAGTGAATGGTATGTAGTATATGGAATATCGTCTGTCGCGCGTAGAAAAAGGATCAGGCCCGCACAGGCACCCCCCACTACTCGCCCGCTTTCTACCTCAGCGGCGTCGCCCCACAATCTTCTTCATTCTATCTCTGTGTGCTCTGTGTGCTCTGTGGCTATTTTCTTCGTGCCTCTGTGGCGGGCAGTCGATTATGCAAAACAAAGCCAATTTGCCCAAAGCCAAAATGACCCTAAACCCTTGCTGCGAAAGGCATTATGGAGATATTTCATCCCTCCGCCCCCGGCAAAACAAAGCCAATCAAAGTCCCGGACGCGCCCGGGGCGGGCCAATTTCAAACGATCAAACCCAATTTCAGACGCGGTTCAGTGGTGCGAAAAATCGCTCCGTACAGGACTATCTTTGGTGGAAATCACGCGGGGTTATAGCGCCATCCCGCGCTGGGGGAGCCTGCCGGCCGGTGCAATTGCGTGCCGGGTCGCAGT
The DNA here is from genome assembly GCA_035288065.1 of Sedimentisphaerales bacterium. Taxonomy (GTDB): domain Bacteria; phylum Planctomycetota; class Phycisphaerae; order Sedimentisphaerales; family Anaerobacaceae; genus JAFGCD01. The sequence continues at coordinate 12,522 of DATEBC010000175.1, forward strand.
GACGCAGGGAGATTCACGGGCTGGAAGCCCGTGCCACAAAGCGGGATTACCGATGCGGGGATTCGCACCAATCCCCGGCATTGCGGTACTGTAAACGGGTTTATGCAGCCTGTATAATCATTGTTCGGCAGGAAATTACGGGAAAATGCTTGCGATTTTAAGAAGAATAGAATATGGTAAGCATTACAGTTTAAGCTGCACTCGTATAGCTTGTGTAGGCCGGATGTATCGAGGGCCTGTGTTTACGGCAAGAGATTTTGGCGATAAAATGGCTTAACGGTTAGTGATCGGCGAACAATGGATAGTATTTGTATATATGCACTTTCTGAAAAGAACTTGGAGGAAACCAAAGATGAAAACCAGAACGACATTTATCCTGTTCCTTACAGCGATAATAACCCTTGCGGGAGGCAGCGCCTTCGGCGTATATAGCGGCGGGACAGGCGAACCAAACGACCCGTATCAAATCGCCGATGCCAATGACCTGCTGGATTTGGCCGCTACTATCGCGGATTACAGCAAATACTTTATTCTGACGGCGGATATTGATATGGAGGGGCAGGTCTTTGCGACGGCAATCATCGCCGCGGATACCAGCTCAAGCAGTGGTTTTCAGGGGACGGCCTTTATAGGGACGTTTGACGGCAACAGCCATAAAATCACTAATTTTACCATAGATGGCGGAAGCAATGACTACCTCGGTCTATTTGGCTATATCTTCACCGGCGCCTCAGTTAAGAACCTCGGCCTTGAGAACTGTGCGGTCAGCGGCGATTCCGATTCTTATAAAGTCGGCGGTCTGGTGGGAGGCAGTAAGTATGGCAGTATCAGCGATTGCTATTCGACGGGTACGGTCAGCGGATTTGATAGTGTGGGCGGCCTGGTGGGATACACCCTTTATGGCAGTATCAGCAATTGCTATTCGACGGGTGCGGTAAGCGGCAGCGGTTCTTCCAACTGTGTCGGCGGTCTGGTGGGAAGCAACAGCGGCATTATCAACAATTGCTATTCGACGGGTGCGGTAATATGTGGTTCTGGCTATTATTATGGCAGAGTCGGCGGTCTGGTGGGATGCAACAGCAGCATTATCAGCAATTGCTATTCAACGGGTGCGGTAAGCGTCAGCGGTTCTTCGGGTTCTCAGGATGTCGGCGGTCTGGTGGGAAGTAACGTCGGCAATATCAGCGATTGCTATTCGACGGGTGCGGTAATATGTGGTTCTGGCGATTATTATGGCAATAGCAGTGTCGGCGGTCTGGTGGGATACAACGGTGGCGGCGATATCAGCGATTGCTATTCGACGGGTTCTGTCACCGGCAGAGGTGATTCATGGGGTGTCGGCGGGCTGGTGGGATACAACAAAGGCGGCAGTAGTAGTATCATCAATTGTTATTCGACGGGTGCGGTAAGTGGTTCTGACTCTGTCGGCGGTCTGGTGGGATACAAAGAATTCGGCAGTATCAGCAATTGCTATTCGACGGGTGCAGTAAGTGGTTCTTCCGATGTCGGCGGTCTGGTGGGATACAACTACGTCGGCAGTATCAGCAATTGCTATTCGACGGGTACGGTAAGCGGTTCTTCCTCTGTCGGCGGTCTGGTAGGATACAACTACGGCGGCGGCAGTAGCAGCAGCAGTTTCTGGGATACAGAGACTTCCGGCCAGCCGACCAGCGCCGGCGGAACGGGCAAGACGACGGCCCAGATGAAGACGCTATCAACCTTTACCGGTGCGGGCTGGGACTTTACCAATATATGGTCAATCTGCGAAGGTACAAATTACCCTCGTTTTTTATGGCAGATACCGGCGGTCGATTTTGCCTGTCCGGACGGGGTCTATTTTGATGACCTTGCTTATTTCTTCGAGTGGTGGCTGATGACCGATTGCGGCC
>DATEBC010000176.1:0-4063 GCA_035288065.1 Sedimentisphaerales bacterium
AATCCTGGGGGTTAATCGTTCCGCCGTAAGAAGACAGGTTAAACCATGTGCCGTCGTGCGAAGCGGTCCAGTCGAGGGGCATCGCCATTCGTCCGGATGAGTTGTTATTGAGCGTGAATGTTCTGCTTGCCGAGCCAATCAGGCCCTCTGCTCCGGGCATATACACCGCATCGGTCGGCGTTATGGTAAAGGCGGGAGTCGGCCCCATCACGATAACGGACGGGTCGCCGTAGAGGTTGAAGACGCAGCAGTTGGCCCAGTAGCCGTAGCCATCCTGCCTCAGGTCGCAGAGCGAATCGCCGCAGCTTTGCCTGGCCAGCACCCTCAACGCATACTGGTAGCCCATTCCGCCGACGGAATCCATATTTGTCGCGCTGCTGTACCAAGAGACGCGCGAAGCGCCCAAGCTACCGATTCCGCCGTTCTTCAAGATTGCGTAGGCGAGGTTGTAGTCGTCTTCCGGCTGGCTATTCGTGCAGGAGCCTTGCCACGTCGTTCCCGGATATGAGTCGTTCAAATTGACGGCGTCGTCGCTGGTCATGACGCTGCTCGCTCCTTGGGACCAGCCGTGGGTCAGCCAGACTATCAGCCCGAATTCATTTTGGCTCCAGACCGTCGCCGGATAATCCCGACTACAGTGATACGAAGGCGAGGGAGTGAAGCCGTACCCGTCGCGATAGACCCGAGTCGAGGCAATCCCCTCAGGCTCAAGCAGGTCGTACTTGATCTTCTCGCCAAGGTCGTAGCTGAAAGTGCCCTCGCTGAGCGGGACCATGGCAATCAGCACGTTCCGCCGCCAGTTGACATCCTCGGCGTTCTCATAGTCGATGGTCTTTTGCAGGATCGCATCGGTATCGGCGATGATCCCGTAATACGGGATGCGTCCGACGAGCACCTCCCAGTATTTGTCAACTCCGCCGGCGCCGAAATCGCCGACGCCTTCTCCGGATAGCCCGTCGCCGTCCAGGTCCCAGTTGCCCGTAAGGTCGCAAAAGTAGAAATCCGAAGGGGCGTCTCTGTACTCGTCGCTGTCGCTTCTCGGCCAGAGCATCTTCATCGGAACCGATTGGCTCGTGTTAAACGTCTCCGGATGTGGGTTCCCGATAAACAGGACATATAGCGTGTCGTCGGCGATATAATTGTTTTTCAGCCAGGTGCGGACATTGTCCGCCCGCTCATCCGCCGTCGAGCCGGTCAGATAGTGCGTCGCATCGGCGGTCGCGCCCTCGGTGACCACCTTCACCGTAAAGCCCCGCGCCTCTTTGTGTGCGACAAAACTGTTCAGCTTCGTCGAGGCGCTTTGTATAGCTGCGGTGGTGATAATCGTATAGCCCGTCGATTCCAGGTCGGCAGGCAAAATCTCGCCTTCAGAATTATCTAAAGAGGACATATCGCCGACAACGTCGCCGTCGTCGTCGCCGTATTCCCCGGCTGCGGCGGCGAAGTTCACAGCCAACTTTTTCACCCTAAATCGACCGTGTTTGGCAAATTGGGCAGCCGCTTGGTTTTTTTCCCGGCTGAATGTCACCGATACGTTCGCCTTTGCCAGCGACAATAACTGTCCCGTGGTCGGGTTGCAGCGCACCAGCGGCACTGCGACCTTAGCGAGGCGGAAATTGTGTATTCTGCCCGCACCCAGCAAGCGCGCCCGAGGCTGCGGCCAGAAGGCGTCGGCGCGATAAATATCCAGGTCATACCCGTCCTCGATGTTTTTATCCGTCGGCAGGTCCACGATTTCCCTACCGTCGATCCACGTTGTCGGCGTCGGCGTCGGCCCTACATTCCAAACGCCTTCAACCATATCGTAGCTCACCTGCACCTGTGCGGCTACAGTTGCCAATTCCGCGTTGGGCGGCAGCAGGACATCCATCACCTTCCAGGGAATCTGCGGCTCGCCCGGCTGATTGCAGTACCGAAGGTCGCCCCCGGCAAAGATCGCCTCGCCGGAATCATTCGCGCTGACGACAACCCTTTCACAGACAATCTGCACGTCGGAAGAAGCATCTTCTCCCGTCCGTATCGTGATTACGGACGGAAAGGCCGGCCCGGCAAATACCAGCAAAAAGAGAATAATCGCCGCGCCGGATGTTGCGATTCCCTGCTTAACCATACAAAATTCCCTTGTCAGTCCATAGATTAGCAATCTTCTATTTACCCCTTGTATATCATATCCACCCGCCAAAGTCAACCGAATCAACGCCAAATACGACGTGCACTGTGCCAAATGACGTTGTCTGAGCCGGGGCGACGCTGGGCGGCGTTTGAAAGTATTGAGTACTCTTTGCCGCAATGGAGCAAAAATGACAAGACGGACACCTCTCTCGAATGTCAGCGTCCCTTTGTTGGGGATTCTATGCGCAAGCCTCCTGGCCGATACGCTTGTGCCCAATCAAGGCCTGAAGATAGAAGACAAGGCCCCGCAAAGAGTATATGCCTTCGATCTCGGCGATGTTCGCCTGCTCGAAAGCCCGTTCAAAACAGCTATGGAGCTCGACGCCAAGTACCTTCTCTCGCTCGAGCCGGATCGCCTCCTCTCGCGCTTCCGGGAATTTGCGGGTCTGCCGCCCAAAGCCGAGACTTACGGAGGCTGGGAGACCGCGACTATCTCCGGCCATTCCCTCGGCCACTACCTCACCGCCGTCTCCAAGCTCTACGCATCCACCAAAGACATCCTCGTCAAATCAACCGACTAGGCCTGGGACATGGTGGGGGGGCTGACCGACGAGCAGTTCGAGAAGATGCTGGACTGCGAGCACGGCGGAATCAACGAGGCGTTCGCGGAAATCTACGCCCTGACAGGCTACGAAAAGGCCCTCAAGCTCGCCGGTCGCTTTTGTCACCATCGCGTCCTCGACCCGCTTGCCCGGGAACAGGAAAAAGGCCGGCCAGACGGGCGTGCCGGGACAAGGCTGTTCTACTGGTAGCCTGGAAAACGCAAAACGCAAGTTCAGATGCAACAGAGTCCCGGGGCACCGGCCGAGGCCGTCATTGCGAGGCCTGCTTTGCAGGCCGTGGCAATCTCCTCACATTCGCAGTAAAATAACCTCGTGCCGATAACTCATAAGCAGCATCAACGAAGGATGCAACGACCTGTTCGATACGTTATGAGATTGCCACGTCGGCCTACGGCCTCCTCGCAATGACTGTTCTTGAGATTCATTTTCTTTTGCATGCATCCTGAGAATCCGGTGAGGCGCTCGCAATGACGGACGGGCGGTCTCTCGGGCTCTTTGTGGTTGGGTACTCAACGTCTTCGTTTCGTCCGGGAGAGGTAGAGGATAATTGCACCGAGGGCGATTGTCATTGGGCCTTCGAGGGCTGTCCATAGAAAGGGCAGCCGCAGAATTGCGTCGAGAATCGTGATGCCGAGGCCTGCGGCGATTGCGATTGTGCCTAAGAATCGTATAATCTCTCGGTATCGCCGCAGGTCGAAAGAGATTAAGATAAAAAGGCTGCCGATGATTGCGTACATGGCCGAGAGCGTCCGGATCAGGTAGTTCGCAACAGGTGTATAGACAAGCTCCTCGCTCATCCCCAGCCAGGCGTTAATCCGCACCATCCACGAGAACGGGCAGAACACAAAGATCAGCGCAAAGAGCATCCCCACCCCCGAAACACGCAACACCGCCACAAGCCACCATCGCTTATTCATCTGCGCCATGCCAAAGTGATATACCTCAAATGCTGCAAGTTACAATGGCAAAATTCTCATTCTCGAAGAACATATCCTTCACTCGCACGGTTTTGATGCCCTTTTCGGCGAGCAGCTTGTTCACATCGACGGATATTCTCGGGTAGTCCAGCTCCATACATTTCGGGAGCATAGGCTTGATCAGGTCGCCGAACAGGTTCTTGGCCTTGCTCAGATGGCTGCTCACGATAGTCAGATGGAATACGGCATTATTGCCGTCGAAGCTCGAGAAGCCCAGCGAAGCGGGAACAAACGGCAGAATAAACGCGCCTGTCTTAATCACGAAGTGAATCTTTTGGCCTTTGGCCTTCAGACGCAATATCTCGCCGGGTAAAAGCTTATTCTCGGTCAGGATGCCGATAAGCTCCTCAA